>NZ_JASATC010000033.1:0-69591 GCF_038440135.1 Pseudomonas sp. OTU5201
CCCCCCCCCCCCCCCCCCCCCCCCCCCCCCCCCCCCCCCCCCCCCCCCCCGGTCTGGCGCCCGCTTGTGGTTTCCCTCACCCCAACCCTCTCCCAGAGGGAGAGGGGGCTGTCCGCGCAACCTGCAATTACGGAGTTATCCATGTCTTCAACCGCAGTCTTCGCCAAGGCCTCGCCGCTGGACGCACTGCAACGCTGGCTACCCAGGCTGGTGCTGGCGCCCAGCGTGCTGATCGTGCTGGTCGGCTTTTACGGCTACATCCTCTGGACCTTCCTGCTGTCCTTCACCAACTCGCGCTTCATGCCCAGCTACAAGTTCGTCGGGCTGCAGCAGTACGAGCGCCTGCTGGACAACGACCGCTGGTGGGTCGCCAGCCAGAACCTGCTGGTCTACGGCGGGATGTTCATCGTCATCAGCCTGGTGATCGGCGTGTTCCTGGCGGTACTGCTGGACCAGCGCATCCGCCGCGAAGGCTTCATCCGCACCGTCTACCTCTACCCCATGGCGCTGTCGATGATCGTTACCGGGACCGCCTGGAAGTGGTTGCTCAACCCCGGCCTCGGCCTGGACAAGCTGCTGCGCGACTGGGGCTGGGAGGGCTTTCGCCTGGACTGGTTGGTGGACCCGGACCGGGTCGTCTATTGCCTGGTGATCGCCGCCGTGTGGCAGTCCTCGGGCTTCGTCATGGCGCTGTTCCTCGCCGGCCTGCGCGGGGTGGATCAGTCGATCATCCGCGCCGCCCAGGTGGATGGGGCGAGCCTGCCGACCATCTACCTGCGCATCGTCCTGCCGAGCCTGCGTCCGGTGTTCTTCAGTGCGCTGATGATCCTCGCTCACATCGCCATCAAAAGCTTCGACCTGGTGGCGGCGATGACCGCCGGCGGCCCCGGCTACGCCTCCGACCTGCCGGCGATGTTCATGTACGCCCACACCTTCACCCGCGGCCAGATGGGCCTCGGCGCCGCCAGCGCGATGCTCATGCTCGGCGCGGTGCTGGCGATCCTGGTGCCCTACCTGTACTCCGAACTGAGGAACAAGCGCCATGACTAGCCTGGCCGGAAAACCCACCTTCAGTTTCAGCCGCCTGGCCATCCACGCCACGCTGTTCGTTGCCTGTGCCGTCTACCTGGTGCCGCTGGTGGTGATGCTGCTGACCAGCTTCAAGACGCCGGACGATATCCGCACCGGCAACCTGCTGTCGCTGCCCGACGTGTTCACCCTGGTGGGCTGGGCCAAGGCCTGGGCCAGCGTTGGCGGTTACTTCTGGAACTCGGTGAAGATCACCGTGCCGGCAGTGATCATCTCCACCCTGCTCGGCGCGCTGAATGGCTACGTGCTGTCCATGTGGCGTTTCCGCGGATCGCAGCTGTTCTTCGGACTGCTGCTGTTCGGCTGCTTCCTGCCGTTCCAGGTGGTGCTGCTGCCGGCGTCCTTCACCCTCGGCCAGTTCGGCCTGGCCAACACCACCGGTGGCCTGGTGCTGGTGCATGTGGTCTACGGCCTGGCCTTCACCACGCTGTTCTTCCGCAACTTCTACGTGAGCATCCCGAACGCCCTGGTGAGCGCGGCACGGCTCGACGGGGCGGGGTTCTTCACCATCTTCGGGCGCATCCTGCTGCCCATGTCGGTGCCGACCATCATGGTCTGCCTGATCTGGCAGTTCACCCAGATCTGGAACGACTTCCTCTTCGGCGTGGTGTTCGCCAGCGGTGATACCCAACCCATCACCGTGGCCCTGAACAACCTGGTGAACACCAGCACCGGAGCTAAGGAATACAACGTCGACATGGCCGCCGCGATGATCGCCGGCCTGCCCACCCTGCTGGTCTACGTGCTGGCCGGCAAATACTTCCTGCGCGGGCTCACTGCCGGCGCCGTCAAAGGTTGAAAGCTGCTGCGCTCGGTCATGCTGCGTTGGAATCAGGCTCGGAACGCTCATTTGGCGGCCTAAACTCCGCTTCCTCGCCTGATTCCGCCTTGCCTGACCTTCGCTCGCGACGCTTTCAAAAAGTGGAGAGTGACATGGCAACCCTCGAACTGCGCAACGTCAACAAGTCCTACGGCAGCGGCCTGGCGGACACCCTGAAGAACATCGAGCTGTCCATCGACTCCGGCGAGTTCCTGATCCTCGTCGGTCCCTCGGGCTGCGGCAAATCCACCCTGATGAACTGCATCGCCGGGCTGGAGAGCATCAGCGGTGGCGCAATCATGGTCGATGGCCAGGACATCAGCGGCATGAGCCCCAAGGATCGGGACATCGCCATGGTGTTTCAGTCCTACGCCCTGTACCCGACCATGAACGTGCGCGAGAACATCGCCTTCGGCCTGAAGATCCGCAAGATGCCGGAGGCCGATATCGACGCCGAGGTTTCGCGCGTGGCCAAGCTGCTGCAGATCGAGCACCTGCTGCATCGCAAGCCGGGTCAGCTCTCCGGTGGCCAGCAGCAGCGCGTGGCCATGGGTCGGGCGCTGGCGCGGCGGCCGAAGATCTACCTGTTCGACGAGCCGCTGTCGAACCTCGACGCCAAGCTGCGGGTGGAGATGCGCACCGAGATCAAGCTGATGCACCAGCGGCTGAAGACCACCACCGTCTATGTCACCCATGACCAGATCGAGGCCATGACGCTGGGCGACAAGGTGGCGGTGATGAAGGACGGCATCATCCAGCAGTTCGGCACCCCGCGAGAGATCTACAACGACCCGGCCAACCTCTTCGTCGCCGGCTTCATGGGCTCGCCGCCGATGAACTTCATCCCCCTGCGCCTGCAGCGTCGCGACGGCCGCCTGGTCGGTCTGCTGGATAGCGCCGACGGCCACTGCGAACTGCCCCTGGGCGACGCCGATGGCGAGCTGGAAGGACGCGAACTGATCCTCGGCATCCGCCCGGAGCAGATCCTGGTCGGCGCCAGCGACCTGCCCGCCATTCGTGCCGAAGTGCAGGTCCTGGAGCCCACCGGGCCGGACCTGCTGGCTTTCGTCGAGATCAACCAGACCAAGGCCTGCTGCCGCCTGGCCCCCGATGCGCCGGTGGGAGTGGGCGACACCCTCGACCTGCAGTTCGCGCCCGACAAGGTGCTGCTGTTCGACGCGCAGAGTGGCGAGCGGCTGTGCGCGCCGGGAAAGGTCCGCAGCCCTGAGCGCGCCAAGGTGGCGCAGCTCAAGGGGCGTTGAACCGTAGCCCGGATGAAATCCGGGGATTGGCTGGGACGGCCTTCCCGGATTGCATCCGGGCTACCGGGAAAGACGATCCAACGACGTACAACAATAAAAATCTGGAGTGGACATGAGCACGACGATCAAAGGTTTGTGGGTACTGCCCTGCGCGCTTTTCGCGGTTTCCGGTGTGGCGCAGGCGGTGGAATTCACTGGCTACATGCGCAGCGGCGCCGGCGGTTCCAGCGAGGGCGGCACACAATCCTGCTTCCAGCTGCCGGGGGCGCAATCGAAGTACCGTCTGGGGAACGAATGCGAGCAGTACATCGAACTGGACCTGCGCCAGGACCTGCTCAAGCTCGATGACGGTTCGGTGGTCAGCGTCGAAGGCATGGCGCAGCTCTACAACGAATATGGCCATACACCCGAGTTCACCGGCGACCACGGCTTCGCACGGATGAACCAGATGTACACCGAGTGGAGCAACATGCCGGTGCTGGGCGGCGGCTCCTTCTGGGCGGGGCGCCGTTTCTACAAGCGCAACGACATCCACATCTCCGACTTCTACTACTGGAACCAGAGCGCGACCGGCTTCGGCTTCGACGAAGTGGCCATCGGCGACCTCAGGTACAGCTATGTGTTCTCGCGCAAGGACAACTACGACCAGGACCCTTACATCAACCGTCATGACTTCAACGTCGCGGGCTTCCAGACCAACGCTGGCGGCGAAGTGGAGCTGGGCGTCAGCTACCTCTCCAAGCCCGACAGCACGGACGCCCACAGCGGCTGGTCGGTGGCGGCGCAGCACAAGCAGAAGGAATTCCTCGGCGGGGTGAACACTTTCGCCCTGCAATACGGGCGTGGTCCGGGTACTGCCCTGGGCTACACCGGCGATCCGACCCTGGACAACGCCAACCAGAGCTGGCGCGTGGTGGAGTTCTTCGACTGGCAGGTGACCCCGCGCTTCGGTGGCCAGTTCGAGGTGATCTACCAGAAGGACAAGCGCCCCGATGGCGACGACCAGAACTGGTTGTCCATCGGCGTGCGTCCGAGCTATGCGATCACCGAGCAGTTCAAGCTGGTCACCGAACTGGGCCGCGATCAGGTTGAAGCCCCGGGCGGCACCCGCAAGCTGACCAAGTTCACCGTCGCGCCCACCTGGTCGCCGGCCGGTCCTGGTTTTTGGGAGCGTCCGGAAATCCGCCTCTACTACACCTACGCCAGCTGGAACGAAGCCGCCCAGCGCGCGGCCAGCGAACTGGCAGCGGGCTCGGCGCTGTCGGATACCGGCGCCTTCGGCGATGCGCTGCACGGCTCCAACTTCGGTGTGCAACTGGAGTACTGGTGGAAATGACCGGGAACGACGATGGCCGCCGGTGAAATCCGCCGTCGCGGGCCGTGCCTGGTGAAGGCGGGGGAGGGGGCTGACCATCCCCTTGCCGGCCTGTTGCGTCCGGCGAATGGGCAACCGTTTCGCTGGGCCGAGCATCAGGGGCGCGAGCTGCTGCTGGTGGAGCACCCGCGCTGTTCGGCGGTGTTCAGCCGCCAGGGCGGCCAGTTGCTGCACTTCCAGCCATCCGGCGAACGTCCGTTGCTCTGGTGTGCGGCGCGTTGGCCGCGCATCGGTGCCATTCGTGGTGGCGTGCCGGTCTGCTGGCCGTGGTTCGGTCGTCACCCCATGGAAGGTGGCTGGCCGCACCACGGTTGGGCGAGGCTGTCGGATTGGCGACTTATCCACAAGGAGGCCGACACCGACGGCGTACGCCTGAACTGGCGTCTCGACCTGCACGACTGGCAGGTGGAGCTGGTGGCCGAGTTGGGCGAGCGTATGAGCCTGCAATTGGTCACCCGACACCGTGACAGCGAGCCCTGCGTGCTCAGCCACGCCCTGCACGCCTATTGGCGAGTCAGCGATGTGGCGCGGGTCGGGTTGCTGGGGCTGGACGGCGCCGAAGGTCGCGACCTGCTGAACCGCGAGGCGTGCCGGCAGGACGGTGAGCTACGGGTGATCGATGGCTGCCACCGGGTGTTCCAGCAGGGCGGCCGCGTGAAGATCCAGGATGCCGGTTGGCAGCGGCGCCTGTGCATCGAGGGCGTGACGAATCCGAACACCGTAGTCTGGCATCCCGGCAGCCGGCCGCTTTCCGAAGTGAGCTGGGCCGAAGGATTGGGCTTTCTTTCCGTGCAGGGCGCGGCCTGCGGCGAGGACAGCGTGCAACTGGTGGCAGGGAAGGAAGCGCGATTGGGTTTGAAGGCGTGGGTTGGATGATGTGCGGGGCTGGGCTCCGTTGCCCTCACCCCAGCCCTCTCCCGCAAGCGGGAGAGGGAGCTGTCCGTGCTGTGATTGAAGCCTGCGCGGGCCGCTTGTCTCCCCCCTCTGGGAGAGGGGGCGGGGGTGAGGGTTGCCTCAGGACGGCTCCTCATCCGCCGGATAGCGGCTGGCGTTCAGGCTCTCCTTGATCTTGCGCAGATGCGGCTGGAAGTCGACGCCGCGGCGCAGGGTCATGCCGGTGGCGAGCACATCGAGCACAGTGAGCTGGATGATGCGCGAGGTCATCGGCATGTAGATGTCGGTGTCTTCCGGCAGGGGAATGTCCAGGCTCAGGGTACTGGCCTTGGCCAGCGGCGAGTTGGCTGCTGTGAGGCCGAGTACCGATGCGCCGTTCTGCCGTGCCAGGCGTGCCGCTTCCACCAGCTCACGGGTGCGGCCGGTGTAGGAAATGATCACGAAGAGGTCGCCGGTATGTGCCACCGAAGCCAGCATCCGTTGCATCAACACGTCGGAATGGGCCGACACCGCGAGGTTGAAGCGGAAGAACTTGTGCTGGGCGTCCAGGGCCACCGAGGCCGAGGCACCCAGGCCGAAGAAGTGGATCTGCCGGGCCTGGATCATCAGGTCCACCGCGCGGCTGATCAGTTGCGGGTCGAGGCTCTGCAGGGCGCTATCCAGGGAGGCGATGGCACTGCCGAAGATCTTCCGCGTGTAGGCCTCGGGGCCGTCGTCGGCGGACACCGCCTGGCTCACGTAAGCGGCACCGCTGGCCAGGCTCTGGGCCAGTTGCATCTTGAGTTCGGGGTAGCCGTTGACGCCGAAGGAGCGGCAGAAGCGGTTCACCGTCGGCTCGCTGACCTGCGCGGCCTGGGCCAGCGCGGCAATGCTGTAGCGCGTGGCCTGCTGCGGGTCGCGCAGGATGACTTCGGCGACCTTGCGCTCGGCCTTGTTGAGTTCGTCGAGGCGGTTCTGGATCTGTTCCAGCAGGTTGTGCACGCGGTCCATTGGGATTCCTGGGAAGGGGCCTGCAATCGGTGGCTTATCGTACTGAGCGCATCCAGGCTGAGCCACCGCAATCTCGTATGTCGGAAAATGTAGTTTTATTACTACATTTTGTCTTGATGTAACGCTTAACTGGGTGTATTCATACGCTTATGTTTGATAGAAGAACAAATACCATGACCTCGCAACCTGTCGAACCCTGCACCCTGGTCCTCTTCGGCGGCCTGGGTGATCTGGCCCTGCGCAAACTGTTTCCCGCGCTCTATCAACTGGACCGCGCCAGCTTGCTGCCGGCCGACACGCGCATCCTCGCCCTGGGCCGCGAGAACGGCGAACCCGCCTCGCATATCACCGCCATCGGCGATCACCTGCGCCGCTACGTGTCGGCTACTGAAGTGGAGGAGGGCGCGGTACAGCGCTTCCTGGCGCGGCTCGATTACCTGACCATGGACTTCCTCGACGCCAGCGCCTATCCGGCCCTGGCCGACAAGCTGGGGCCGGTTGCCCGGCTGATCGCCTACTTCGCTACGCCGGCCGCCGTGTACGGCGCCATCTGCGCGGGCCTGGCCGCCACGGGACTGGCCGAGCGCACCCGCGTCGTGCTGGAGAAGCCCATCGGCCATGACCTGGAGTCCTCCCGTGCAGTGAATGACGCCGTGGCGGCGCACTTCCCGGAAAACCGCACCTACCGGATCGACCATTACCTGGGCAAGGAGACGGTGCAGAACCTGATTGCCCTGCGTTTTGCCAATAGCCTGTTCGAGACCCAGTGGAACCAGCACCACATCTCCCACGTGGAAATCACCGTGGCCGAGCAAGTGGGCATCGAAGGTCGCTGGGGCTACTTCGACCAGGCCGGCCAGCTGCGCGACATGATCCAGAACCACCTGCTGCAACTGCTCTGCCTGATCGCCATGGACCCGCCCAGCGACCTCTCCGCCGACAGCATCCGCGACGAGAAGGTGAAGGTGCTGAAAGCCCTGGCGCCCATCGCCCAGGAGCAGCTTGGCCAGCAAGTGGTACGCGGCCAGTACGTGACCGGCAACATCCTCGGCAAGACGGTGCCCGGCTACCTCGAAGAAGACAACGCCAACACCCACAGCGACACCGAGACCTTCGTTGCCCTGCGCGCCGAAATCCGCAACTGGCGCTGGTCCGGCGTGCCCTTCTACTTGCGTACCGGCAAGCGCATGCCGCAGAAGCTTTCGCAGATCGTCATACACTTCAAAGAGCCGCCGCACTACATCTTCGCCCCCGAGCAGCGGCCGCTGATCAGCAACCGCCTGATCATCCGCCTGCAGCCGGACGAAGGCATTTCCCTGCAGGTGATGACCAAGGACCAGGGCTTGGACAAGGGCATGCAGCTGCGCAGCGACCCGCTGCAGCTGAGTTTCTCCAACACCTACCGCAGCGCGCGGATTCCAGATGCCTACGAGCGGTTGCTGCTGGAAGTGATGAAGGGCAACCAGAACCTCTTCGTGCGCAAGGATGAAATCGAGTACGCCTGGAAGTGGTGCGACCAGCTGATCGCCGGATGGCGCCAGCAGGGCGACGCACCCAAGCCCTACGCGGCGGGAACCTGGGGGCCGGTGGCCTCCATCGCATTGATCACCCGTGATGGCAGGAGCTGGTATGGCGATCTGTAATCTCGACCTGCCGAAGCAGGTCACCGGGCTCAGCCTCGGCAGCCCTGAACAACTGGCTGGTGAACTGGCCATCACCGTGGCCAACGCCCTGCGCGCGGCCATCGAAACCCGCGGCTCGGCCGTGCTGGTGGTATCCGGTGGGCGCAGCCCGGTAGCTTTCTTCGAGCGGCTCTGCGCGCAGGCGCTGGACTGGTCGAAGGTGACTGTCAGCTTGGCCGACGAGCGCTTCGTGCCGGTCAGCCACCCCGACAGCAACGAAGGTCTCGTACGCCGCCATTTGCTGCAGGGCGTGGCCTCCAACGCACGCTTCGTCGGCCTCTATCACAGTGCGCCGAGTCTGGAAGAGTCTGCCCGCCTCGCCGACGCGGCCCTGGCCCGGCTGGGCGCTATCGACGTGCTGGTGCTGGGCATGGGCGAGGACGGCCACACCGCCTCGCTGTTCCCGTCCAGCCCGAATCTGGATCAGGCGCTGAATGCCGACTGCGCACAACGCTGCTTGCCGATGCAGGCGCCCAGCGTACCGCGCCAGCGCCTGACCCTGACGCTGCCGTTGCTGGCCAGCGCACACCTGACCCTGCTGGCCGTACAAGGCCAGGCCAAGCTGGCCACCCTGGCCGACGCGCTGGCGGGTGATGACGTGGCGGCCATGCCGATTCGCGCCTTTCTCCGCCGTCCCCTGGAAATCCACTGGTGCCCCTGAGCCCGAAGGAACGCCTATGACCAGTCTCCCCACCCATCGGGCCGCCAGTCGCGAAGCCGTGCCGAGCATGGCCGACAAGGCGGCCCTGATCGATATCCTCTGCGGTGCGGCGCGCATCCTCCCGGTGATCACCATTGAGCGCGAGCAGGACGTCCTGCCCCTGGCCGATGCCCTGGCCGCCGGAGGCCTGCGCACCCTGGAAGTGACCCTACGCTCCGAGCATGGCCTCTCCGCCATCCGCACCCTGCGCGAACAGCGCCCGGAACTCTGTGTCGGTGCCGGCACCGTGCTGGATGAATGGATGCTGGCCGAAGCCGAGGCCGCTGGCTCGCAGTTCATCGTCACGCCCGGCTGCACCGCCGAGCTGTTGCGTGCCGGCGTCTACAGCCCGCTGCCGCTGCTGCCTGGCATCAGTAGCGCGTCAGAAATCATGCTCGGCTACGCCCTCGGTTATCGTCGCTTCAAGCTGTTCCCGGCGGAAATCTGCGGCGGCGTGAAAGCCCTGAAAGCCTTCGGCGGACCCTTCCCCGGCATCCGCTTCTGCCCAACTGGCGGGGTCAACCCCGACAACCTGCACGACTACATGGCCCTGCCCAATGTGATGTGCGTGGGCGGCACCTGGATGATGGACAAGGACTGGATACGCAATGGCGACTGGCTGCGCATCCAGGAAGCCACGGCCGCGGCGTTGGAGTTGTTGCACTGAGGCCCGCTCAGGCTTTCTTGGGGGCGAAGTTTTTTTGTAGGGGCGAATTCATTCGCCAAGGGGCACGCAGTGCCCCCATGGGCTTTGCAGGGCAGACCTTCGGCCTGCTTGGCGATTGAAATCGCCCCTACAGGGTTCTTCACCCCGGTAGCTCCGTAACCCCCGTCGAACCCGATTCCCATCTGGGAACGGATTCCGCCAAACGGTTTGCTGAAACGATTTACCTAATCAAAAAACCGCGTTAAAACCGACTTCCAGTGGTTCCGATCCAGAGGAAAGTGCAATGACCCACAACAACAAGCTCGAAGCCCTGTTCCCCACTGCCGACCAGATTCCCGAGCGCTACCGCCCCGGTGCGCCGATCGAACAGCGCGAATACCTCGTCAACGGCGAGCTGATTCGTTGGGATGGCCCCCTGGCCGCTGTGCGCAGCCCGATCTTCCTGGCCACCGAAAAGGGTGATGAACAGGTGGTGCTGGGCAGCACGCCGCTGCTGGACGCCGACGCCGCGCTGGCAGCCCTGGAGGCCGCCGTTGACGCCTATGACCATGGTCAGGGGCTGTGGCCGACGATGCGCGTGGCCGAGCGCATCCAGCATGTGGAGAAGTTCCTCGCCCGCATGCGTGAGCAGCGCGACGCGGTGGTCAAGTTGCTGATGTGGGAGATCGGCAAGAACCTCAAGGATTCCGAGAAGGAGTTCGACCGCACCTGCGACTACATCGTCGACACCATCGAGGCGCTCAAGGAGCTCGACCGCCGCTCCAGCCGCTTCGAACTGGAGCAGGGCACGCTTGGCCAGATCCGTCGCGTGCCCCTGGGCGTGGCGCTGTGCATGGGCCCCTACAACTACCCGCTGAACGAGACCTTCACCACGCTGATCCCGGCACTGATCATGGGTAACACCGTGGTGTTCAAGCCGGCCAAGTTCGGTGTGCTGCTGATCCGCCCGCTGCTGGAGGCCTTCCGCGACAGCTTCCCGGCCGGCGTCATCAACATCATCTACGGCCGTGGCCGGGAAACCGTCAGCGCCATCATGGCCAGCGGCAAGGTCGACGTGTTCGCCTTCATTGGCACCCACTCTGGCGCCGCCGACCTGAAGAGACTTCACCCGCGCCCCCACCGTCTGCGCGCGGCCCTGGGCCTGGATGCGAAGAACCCCGGCATCGTGTTACCCAAGGTGGACCTGGACAACGCCGTCAGCGAAGCCATAACCGGTGCGCTGTCGTTCAATGGCCAACGCTGCACGGCGCTGAAAATCCTCTTCGTCCACGAGGATGTGCTCGAACCCTTCCTCGACAAGTTCTGCGCCAAGCTGGCCGCGCTCAAGCCGGGCATGCCCTGGGAAGACGGCGTTGCCCTGACCCCGCTGCCCGAACCGGGCAAGGTCGATTACCTCAACACTCTGCTGGCGGATGCCGTGACCAAGGGCGCCAAGGTGGTCAACCCGGGCGGCGGCAGCCACCGGCAGAGCTTTTTCTATCCCGCTGTGCTGAGCCCGGTGAGCCCGGCCATGCGCCTCTACAACGAAGAACAGTTCGGCCCGCTGATCCCTGTGGTGCCTTACCGTGAACTGGAAGAGGTGATCGACTACGTCCTGCATTCCGACTACGGCCAGCAACTCAGCCTGTTCGGTAACGACTCGGCGCAGGTCGGTCGTCTGGTGGACGCCTTCGCCAACCAGGTGGGTCGCATCAACATCAACGCCCAGTGCCAGCGCGGCCCGGACACCTTCCCCTTCAACGGGCGGAAGAACTCAGCCGAGGGCACGCTGTCGGTACATGACGCCCTGCGCGTGTTCTCGATCCGCACCTTGGTGGCCACCAAATTCCAGGCGGACAACAAGGAACTGGTCAGCGAGGTCATCCGCAACCGCGAATCGAACTTCCTGACCACGGATTACATTTTCTGACCATCCCAGCAGGTGCCCTGCTCGAATTCGGTTAACGGAGATTCCAATGCCCCGCACCATCAGCCGGGACACCCAACTCTGCATGTCGCTGTCCGGCCGTCCCGGCAACTTTGGCACGCGCTTTCAGAACTACCTCTACCAAGCCCTGGGCCTGGACTTCGTCTACAAGGCCTTTACCACTCGCGACCTGCCGGCCGCCATCGGCGGTATCCGCGCCCTCGGCATTCGCGGCTCGGCGGTGTCCATGCCGTTCAAGGAAGCCTGCATCCCGCTGCTGGATGAGCTGGACGCCTCGGCCGCAGCCATTCAGTCAGTGAACACCATCGTCGCCGACAACGGCTGGCTGAAGGGCTACAACACCGACTACAGCGCGGTGGCCAGCCTGCTGGCGAGCCACGCCGTGCCGAAAGACATCCACTTCGCCCTGCGCGGCAGTGGCGGCATGGCCAAGGCCGTGGCCAGCGCCTTTCGCGACAGTGGTTTGCGCCACGGCACCATCGTTGCCCGCAACCCGGACACCGGCCCTGCGCTGGCCCGAGGCTGTGGCTATGAATGGCGGGCGGAACTGGGTGATGAAAAGCCGCAGATGCTGGTCAACGTGACCCCGCTCGGGATGGAAGGCGGCCCCGAAGCCACGGCCCTGGCCTTCACCCGCGAGCAGGTGCACGCGGCCGACTGGATTTTCGACGTGGTGGCCCTGCCGGTGGAAACCCCGCTGATCCAACTGGCCCGAGAGTTGGGCAAGCCCGTAATCACCGGCGCCGAAGTGATCGTGCTGCAAGCGGTGGAGCAGTTCGTGCTCTACACCGGCGTGCGGCCGGAGGCTGAGCTGATTGCGAAAGCAGCGGCATTCGCGCGGGGCTGAGGGAATCCTTGTAGGGGCGATTTCAATCGCCAAGCAGGCCGAAGGTCTGCCCTTCAAGGACCAATGGGGCACTGCGTACCCCTTGGCGAACAAATTCGCCCCCACAGGGATTTCCCCACTGGAGACTCAATCCTCCGGCAGATTCGCGTAGATCTTCTCCAGCGTGCCGTTGAGCTTGGCGATCTGGGCTGCGCTGAGGTCCTTGAAGCTGTTAGTGAAGATATGCGCAGTGTTGACCTGGATTTCTTCCACCATGTGCCGGCCCTTCTCGGTAATGGTCACCTGGGTGACGCGGCCGTCGTTGCTGCAGGGGGCGGTGTCCACCAGGCCGTCCTCCTTCATGCGGTAGACGATCTTGGTGACGGTGGAGAGCTTGGCGATGGCGTGCTCGGAGATCTCCGAGATGCTCGACTGGCCGTTCTCCTTGAGGATGAAGAGGATTCGCCAGCGCGGGATGTCCAGGTCGATCTTCTTCAGGGTCTTTTCCATGGCCATGTTGTAGCGGCCATAGACGCGGGCGATCCAGTAGAAGGGGAATTCCTCCTTCTTGAAATCGTCACTGGCGGGGTTGTAACGGTTGAGGCGCTTCTTCGGGGTGATCATGCGACGTGGGGCAAAGGTTCCGGCTGACAGGGGAAGAGTTATAGGGGGTTGCGCGTGGGCTGTCGACAGTGATCTGTGCCCGGCTTGATCCTGATTGGCGTTACGGGCCGCCCCGGAGAGATGCGGAAGAGTGCGAGCGGGATTATCAACCGCTCCGGCTTGGTGACGTTTCATCTTCCTGACGCTGTGGCGCCGCTCGATGCACATGGCTCACCGGAGGCTCGTTCAGACGAGGCCGCAGCGTCACTCCTTGACGTTAAGGTATTCCCCCGCCCAGGCGATGTAGTCGTCAGGGCTTGTGTATCTGGTCACCAGTTCCGAGGCATTGAGGCCGTTGCCGAGGGCGATGCAGCGCTGTTCCCGCAGGCTGTCGTAGGTGGCTTTGATCGCCGCGAAGTCCCCCCTTGTTCAGCCGCCGCTGCAGGCATTACAGGGTGCAGGTCCGCAAGATCATGGCCGCAAAGTTCTAGTCAGCAGTTGGTAATGCCGGCACCGGTTTTCCTGTACCGACAATTCCCCAGGTGTCTGATGCTCCCGCGGGCATCCCTCGGCTTCAGCCCTGCAGGAAACGCTGCGCCAGGTCGAGTTGGGAGTGGGCCAGTTGGTGCAGCTCCTGGCCGATCTGGGTGCTGCGTTGCGCCTGGCCGGCGCTCTGCTGGGCGAGGCCGGCGATGCGGGCGATCTGGCGGTTGATTTCTTCGGCTACCTGACCCTGTTCCTCCACCGCGCTGGCCATCTGCAGGCTCATGCCGCTGATCTGTCCGACCTCGCCGCTGATGCGCCGCAGCGCCTCGCGCACTTCTGCCACGTCGCGGCTGGATTGCTGAGCCGCCGCCTCGCCGCGCCGGGCGGTGGCCAGGGCGTCGGCGCTGCCGTTGCGCAGGCGTTCGATGGACTGCTGGATCTGCCCGGTGGAGTCGCGGGTCCGGGAGGCGAGGGTGCGTACCTCATCGGCCACCACGGCGAAGCCCCGGCCCGATTCCCCCGCCCGGGCCGCCTCGATCGCGGCGTTCAGGGCGAGCAGGTTGGTCTGATCGGCGATGCTCTGGATCACCTCAGCGATGCCGCTGATGGATTCGATGGACTCGGCGAGTTGGCCCACCGCGTCACCGATGGCTTCCACCGAGCCGCTCAGGGTCTTCATGGAGGCCTGGCTGTCGGCTGCCAGCCGGTCGCCGTCGCAGGCCAGGCGATCGACGGCCTGGGTCGCCTCGGCGCTGTCCTGGAGGTTGCGCGACAGTTCCTGGATGGTGCTGCTCATCTGCTGCACCGCAGCGGCGGACTGCTCGGTTTCCTCCAGTTGGCGTTCCAGTTGTCCGGCTTCGCCGGCGACCAGTGCCGACGATTCCCCGGCGCGGCTGCGCAGGATGTCGCCGTTGATGTGGATGCGCGCCATTACCGTGCGCAGGCGTAGCTGCAGGTTGCCCAGGGCCATGTCCAGTTCGGCGTCGATGCCACCGCGCTTGCTGTAGGCCGAAGCCAGCAGCGGGTCGCTGTAGACCTGTGGATAACGCGCCAGGCCGCCCCGGGTACCGCGCCGGCGATTGTGGGCCGCCTGCAGGGTGATGGCACTGATGCCCGCCAGCAGTCCCAGCGCCTCCGGGGACGACAGGGCGCCGGCGACGGTGACCGAGCCGACGCCGAGGGCGGCCAGCAGCGCCAGGCTGTGCTCCCGGGCCAGGCGCAGGCCGCGTTGCCAGGGGGCTTCGGCGCTCAAGCCCCGGCGCAGTCGGGCGTAGAGGGCATCGGCGCGTCGGCAGGTCTCCCGTTCCATGGGGTGGTAGACGGTGCCGAGTGCCACCAGTTGGCCGCCGTCGAACAACGGCACCACGTAGAGGTCGCTCCAGAAGGTGCCGCCCTCCTGGTGCTGGCCCATCAGCGGGCCGTTCCAGGGCACGCCGGCGCGCAGGGTGCGCCACATCCGCTCGATCACCTGTTCGGGCATGCCCGGGTGGTTGATGCGGGTGAAGGCCTGGTTCAGCAACTGGTCCCGGCGGTAGCCGCACAGCGCCAGGTAAGCGTCGTTGCACTGGAGCAGGCGACCGTGCGGGTCCAGTCGCGAGATCGGCGGTTCGATGAAGTCCTGGGTGTTCATCCGCAGCTCCTGCTTACCAGCTTGGGCCGCGACTGGTGTGCATCTTGCGCACCATGGCATCGAAGAACTTGGTGGCGAAGCCGCTTTCGCGGATCAGCATGGCGGTGAGGTCGGTGCATTTCGCCTGGATGGCCACGGGCAGCGGGTGGTCCTCGCCGCCGAGGGCGCCGGCTGCACACTGGATCTCCGCCGCGCGCTGCACGGTCCAGAGCAGGAAGAAGGTGTTTGCGATGCTGCTCTCGCCCACGGCGATACCGTGATTGCGCAGCACCAGGATGTGCTTGTCCCCGAGGCTCTTGATCATCCGAACCTTTTCGTCATCGAACAGGGTGATGCCCTCGAACTCGTGGTAGCCGATGCGGCCGTGGAGCTGGGCGCCGTAGAAGTTGTCGTGGGAGAACCCGGACTGCTTCTGGACGATCGCGGAGATGGGCGTGGTGTGCGTGTGAATGAGGCAATGGATATCGTCCCGCGCACCATGCACCGCGCTGTGCAGGGCGAAGCCGGCGGGGTTGGCATCGAAGGGGGACTCCTCCAGCTTGCGGCCGTGCAGGTCCACCTTGAGCAGGTTGGCCGGCGTGACCTCGGTGTAGTTGAGGCCGAAGGGGTTCACCAGGTAGTGGTGGGCCGGGCCGGGCAGGCGCGCGGAGATGTGGTTGAAGATGGTTTCGGTCCAGCCGAAGTAGTCCACCAGGTGATAGCAGTGGGCGAGCTGGACGCGCAGGGCCCACTCTTCGTCGCTGCAGTGGCTGGGCTGGGTGATGGGGGCGATGGCGTTCATGGAAGGCTCCGGTCAGGGGCGTGGCTGGTCGGCGCGAAAGCGCGCCAGGGCGACCAGATGGCGAGTGATGGGCATCGGCAGTTCAAGGCGCTCGGCCAGTTCCAGTACCGAGTCACCGATGGCGGCCAGCTCCAGGGGGCGGCCTTTGTCATAGTCCTGGAGCATCGATGTGCGCACCGCGCCCATGCCGGCGCCCAGGTCGAGGAAGGTTTGCGGATCGAACTCGATGCGTGCGCCATAGGCCGCCGCTGTCAGCAACGTCTCGTGCAGGCAGTCGCCGGCGAGCTGACGCAGGTCGGCCTGGCCATAGATCTGTTCCAGGGTGGCGCCGGTAATCACCGACAACGGGTTGGAGCTGAGGTTAGCGATGGCCTTGGTCCAGACCGAATCGCGGATGCGCTCGCTGGCGCGGGCTTCGATTCCCGATCCCGCCACCACCGTCCGCAGCTGTTCCAGGCGGGATGTGAGGCGGTTATCGGGCTCGCCGAAGATCATCAGGTGCGGGTTTTGCGCCTCGGCCACGGCGGGAGCCGGGCATTGCGCGGTGATGAAGGCCACGCAGCCGATCACCCGGACAAGGTCGATGCGTTCGGCGAGCAGGCCTTGCGGGTCCACGGCGCGGATGTGCTGGCCGGCGAAGCGGCCTTCCAGGCCGTGGAAGTACCACCAGGGCAGGCCGTTGACCACCGGTACCACCAGACTGTCGGCGTGCAGCAGCGGCTGGATGTCGGCGGCGAGGGCGGGCAGGGCGTCGGCCTTGGCGCAGAGGAAGACGATGTCCTGGGGGCCGAGGTCGTCGGCGCGGTCGCTGGCAGGGACGCGGACGAAGTGGTGGCCGTCGAGGTCGTCCAGGTGGATGCCGTTCGCGCGGATGGCTGCCAGGGTGGCGCCCCGGGCCAGGACGGAGACCGCGTTGCCGGTGTCGGCCAGGCGTGCGGCCAGGGTGCAGCCGATGGCGCCCGCCCCGGCGATGCAGATACGGGGTGAGTGGTTCATGGTTCCTCCTTGAAGGCCCGGCCATGGCGGCCGGGCCGGTGCGTCAGCTGGCGAGCATCTCCTGGTGCTTGCTCGCCAGGCCGAGGTAGGCCTCGATCACGCGCGGGTCGTCGGCCAACTGGGCGGCCGGGCCCTGCATGGCGATCTGTCCGGTTTCCAGCACGTAGGCGTAGTCGGCCACCCGCAGCGCGGCGCGGGCGTTCTGCTCCACCAACAGGATGGACACCCCCTGCTGGCGCAGGGTGGTGATGATGCGGAAGATCTCGCGGGTGATCAGCGGCGCCAGGCCCAGGCTGGGTTCGTCGAGCATCAGCAGCTTGGGCTTTGCCATCAACGCGCGGCCCACGGCGAGCATCTGCCGCTCACCGCCGGAGAGGGTGGCGGCCAACTGGTCGCGGCGCTCCCGCAGGCGCGGGAAGAGGTCGTAGACCTCCTTCAGGGTTTCGCCGTGGTCGCGCTTGCCGCTGCGGTGGCGCTGGAAGGCGCCGAGCAGCAGGTTGTCGGCGACGGTCATGCTGCCGAACAGCTCGCGCTTCTCTGGCACCAGGCCGAGGCCGCGCGACACCATCACTTCCACTTCCGGCACCGCTTCCAGGCTGCCGTCGAACTCGACCCGGCCACGGGAGCCGAGCACACCCATGATGGCCGAGAGCAGGGTGGTCTTGCCGGCGCCGTTTGGGCCGATCACGGTAACGATCTGCCCCTGGCCGACGGTGAGGCTGGCGCTGCCAAGCGCCTCCACCTTGCCGTAGGCGACGCTGAGATCACGGACCTCCAGCACAGCGTTGGCCACGAGGTTTTGCGGCTGCTTCAGGTCTTGAATCGGCATGTTCATCACTCGGCTCCTCCGAGATAGGCTTCCAGCACGGCCGGGTCTTTTTGTACGTCGGCCGGCAGCCCGTGGGCGATGCGCTGGCCGAACTCCATCACCACCACCCGGTCCACCAGGCCCATGACGAAGTCCATGTCGTGCTCCACCAGCAGGATCGCCATGCCTTCGCTGCGCAGACGGCTGAGCAGCATGCCGAGGGCTTCCTTCTCTTTGTGGCGCAAGCCGGCGGCGGGCTCGTCGAGCAGTAGCAGGCAGGGGTTGGCGCAGAGCGCGCGGGCGATTTCGAGGATGCGCTGCTGGCCGAGGGCCAGGCTTCCAGCTTCGGCATCGAGGTAGTCGCCCAGGCCGACGCGCTCCAGCTGGCGGCGGGCTTCGGCCAACAGCTCGGCTTCCTCGGCGCGGTCCAGGCGCAGCGCGGCGCTGAGCACGCCCTTGTGGCCGCGCAGGTGGGCGCCGATGGCGACGTTCTCCAGCACGCTCATTTCCGGCAGCAACTTCACATGCTGGAAGGTGCGGCTCATGCCCATGGCGGCGATGTTGCGCGAAGGGATGCCGTTGATGCGCTGACCGCGGAACAGCACCTCGCCGGAGGTGGGCGTATCCACACCGGAGAGTTGGTTGAACAGGGTGCTCTTGCCGGCGCCATTGGGGCCGATCAATGCGAGGATTTCCCCGGCGCGCACGTCCAGGTTCATGTCGTTGTTGGCCACCAGGCCACCGAAGCGACGGGTCACATTGCGGGCTTCCAGCAGCACTTCACCGGCCCCAGGCAGATCGCGGCGCGGCAGCTCGGCGGCGGCCCCGACGCTGATCACCTTGCGTGGTTTCCAGGACGCCGGCACCAGGCGCAGCAGCAGGGGCCAGAGGCCGCCGGGCGCACGTTGCATGAGCAGGATGATGATCAGCCCGAAGACGATCACCTCGTAGTTGCCGGTGCTGCCGAAGAGTTGCGGCAGCAGGTCCTGCAGCCACTGCTTGAGCAGGGTCAGCACACCGGAGCCGAGCAGTGCGCCCCAGACGCTGGCGACGCCGCCGATCAGCGCCATGAACAGGTAGTCGATGCCCATGTGCAGACCGAAGGGCGTGGGGTTCACGAAGCGCTGGGTGTGGGCATAGAGCCAGCCCGAGACGGCGGCGAAGAGGGCGGAGATGACGAAGATCACCAGCTTGGAGCGGAAGGTGTTCACCCCCATCGACTCGGCCATCAGTTGGCCGCCCTTGAGGGCGCGGATGGCGCGGCCTTCGCGGGAGTCCAGGAGGTTCTGGGTGACCAGCATGGCGCAGAGCAGCACCGCCCAGATCAGGTAGTAGATTTCCTCGCCCTTGTTCAGCTCCCAGCCGAATAGGGAGATGGAGGGCAGGCCGCTGACGCCGGTGTGGCCGCCAAGGGACTCCATCGTGCCGAACAGGTAGTAGAGCGACAGCCCCCAGGCGATGGTGCCCAATGGCAGGTAATGACCGGACAGCTTGAGGGTCAGGGCGCCGAGCAGCAGGGCCACCGCGCCGGTCAGGACCAGCCCCACCAGCAGGGTCAGCCAGGGTGAGGCGCTGGCCCAGGCCAGCCAGCCCGGCAGGTCCTGCACCGTGGTCAGGTAGGCGCTGGTATAGGCACCGAGGCCGACGAACGCGGCCTGGCCGAAGCTGGTCATGCCGCCGACGCCGGTGAGCAGCACCAGGCCGAGGACCACCAGCGTGTAGAGCCCGATGTAGTTCAGCAGGGTGACGTAGAAGGGCGGCAGCAGCAGCGGCGCGACGCCGAGCACGGCCACCAGGGCGAGGATCAGGGTGCGCGGTTTCATTCATCGTCCTCCACATGACGGCTGGTGAGGGAGCGCCAGAGCAGGAAGGGGATGATCAGGGTGAAGACGATGATCTCCTTGTAGGTGCTGGCCCAGAACATCGAGAACGCCTCGATCAGGCCCACGCCCAGGGCGCCCAGGGCGGCCACCGGGTAGCTCACCAGGCCGCCGATGATGGCGCCGACGAAACCCTTGAGGCTGATGACGAAACCCGAGTCGAAATAGAGGGTAGTGATGGGGGCGATGAGGATGCCCGACAGCGCGCCGATGAAGGTGGCCAGGGCGAAGGTGGATTTGCCGGCCAGCGTCGGCGAGATGCCCATCAGCCGTGCGCCCAGGCGGTTCACTGCGGTGGCACGCAGGGCCTTGCCATAAAGGCTGCGCTCGAAGAACAGGAACAGGCTGATGATCAGCGCCAGGGACACGGCGATCACCCAGAGCGTCTGGCTGTTGAAGGTCACAGGGCCTACGGTCAGGCCAGCCTCGGAGAAGGGCGCGGTGCGCGCGCCTTCCGGGCCGAACATCAGCAGGCCGATGCCCACCATGGACACATGCACGGCGATGGAGACGATCAACAGCACCAGGGCGCTGGCCGAGGCCAGGGGCTGGAACACCAGGCGATAGAGCTGCGGTCCGAGGGGCACCACCAGCGCCAGGGTCAACAGTGCCTGGATCGCCATGGGCAGGTCCGCCAGGGGCAGGCCACGGATCAGACCCACCATGGCCAGGGCGTAGGCGAGCTTGAGGACGATCCGCCTGGGGAAGCGGAAGCCGCGGCTGGCGCGGGTGGCGTCATACAGGTCCATGGCGCAGTCGGCCAGGGTGAGGGCGAGCAGCAGCCAGACCAGTGCGGTGGGCTGGCCAGCCTGCAGGGCGGCCATGGTCAGCGCGCCGTAGGTGACGAACTCGCCCTGGGGGATCAGCAGGATGCGCGTCACGGTGAAGACCAGCAGGATCGACAGCGCCAACAGCGCATAGATGGCGCCGTTGGTGATGCCGTCCTGGCCGAGCAGCAGGGCAATCTGGAAATTCATGGTGGGAACTCTTGTTGCAGTGTGGATAGCCGTGCGGGCTGCGATCAGTTGCGGCCGAGCAGGGTCCAGGTGCCGTTCTTTACCTGGATCAGTTCGCGACCGCGCTCGTCGAAGCCGCTGTGGTCATCCGGCGTCATGTTGTAGACGCCCTGGGTAGCGGGGACCTCGTGGCTTGCCTCCAGCGCATCGCGCAGGGCGGCGCGGAACTCCGGGGTGCCCGGCGCGGCCTTGGCGGCGGCCAGCGGGATGGCCTTCTGCAGCAGCAGGCCGGCGTCGAAGGTGTTGGCACCGAAGGTGGCCGGCTTGCTGCCGTTGAGCTTTTCGTAGGCGGTCACGTACTCGCCTGCGATGGTCTTGGACGGGTGACTGTCCGGCATCTGGTCGAGCACCAGCATCAGGCTCGCAGCCAGGATGGTGCCTTCCACCTTCTTGCCACCGAGCTTGAGGAAGTCCGGCAGGGCGGCGCCGTGGGTCTGGTACATCTGGCCGCGATAGCCCTGGTCGAACAGTGTGGTCTGCGGCAGTACCGCGGCGCTGCCGGGGGCGGCCACCAGTACGGCGTCCGGGCGGGAGGCGAGCACTTTCAGGCTCTGGCCGGTGACCGAGGTGTCCTGGCGCTGGAAGCGCTCATTGGCCACCAGCTTGATGCCGTGCTCGGCCGCCATGGCGCCCATCACCTTGGACCAGTTCTCGCCGTAGGGGTCGGCGGTGCCAATGAAGCCCAGGGTCTTCACGCCACGGGTGGTCATGTCCTCCACCAGGGCCTTGGCGATCAGGTCGTCGTTCTGGGTGGTCTTGAACACCCACTTCTTCTGCTCGTTCATCGGCAGCACCACAGCGGCGGTGCCCACCGGGGCCAACAAGGGTACGCCTGCTTCGGCGACGAACTGGATCACGCCCATGGCGTTGGGCGAGCCGCTCGGGCCGATGATGGCGTCCACGTTTTCCTCGCTGATCAGCTTTTTAAGTGCCTTGACGGTGGCGGTGGGGTCGCTGCCGTCATCCAGGGCGATGTACTTCACCGGCTGGTCGCCGGCCTGGGTGGGCAGCAGCGGCACGGAATTCTTCTGCGGCAGCCCGACGAGGGCGATGGGACCGGTGGAGGAGGTGATGACGCCGACCTTCACTTCGGCCTGTGCGAACGACAGGCAGGCGGCGCTGAGGAGCAGGGTGGACACGGCTTGTTTGAAGTGCATGACGTACTCCGGGGTTGCAAGGCTATTGGAGAGGCAAGGACCCGCAGTGCGCGCCGGCTGCTAGGGACCGATGCGCGGATGGCTTGCCGCCTTCTTGTTGTTCTGGCGCCACGAGGCGCTACCGACGGGTATCCCGCTCGGCGGGAAACCAAAGTGCAGCTCCCGTGCCAGAAAACCTGCTCCGTGCCGGTGCGGTGATGGCGGGGACCTGCTCGCCCTGCCTGTTTTTCCATCAAGTCAGCGCTTTCTGGTGCCTCCATCGGACACTTCCGAAAAACCCCTCTCGCACCAGTGGCAATCGGCCTTGCAGCAGTCTTTTGCATAGCGCTTTTTGCGTTTAAATCAGTGAAATTTATGGCTTTAAAAGCTCTGTTTTTTTACTGGTTTTTTTGCGACGAAGTGCAAACATTCCGTTCGATAAACGCACATCTGTAGATGCGAAAAAAGATGGGTGTTTCCTTTAAAAAGGTAAGAATCAATCTCATTAAAATAATAAATAACTGAAAAATAACGATTTATGTGATTGTGCTGCGTGAATTTTCCATTTTGCCTCTGTTACAGAACTGCACGTTACTGGTGCTTGGGTACTCAAGAATGCACCGAAAATACACACTCTTTTTCCTGTGATAATTCAATTGACATTTCACGTAATTCTTCCGATTTTAGATTTACGCGATCGACACCCCGGACAGGGGCTCGATCGAGCACCAACAAGAACGCCAATGGGTGAAGCAAATGACGATAGTGGTCGAGAAGCTGGAGTTGGGGGGGGCGGGGCGAACCGTGATGGTGAAGGACACCATCGATATCGCCGGCCACCCGACCCGTGCCTCCAGTCGTGCGCTGGAAGAAGCGCCGGACGCTGAGCGTCATGCCGATGTGGTCCAGGCGCTGCTGGACGCGGGCTCCCGCATCACCGGCAAGACCAGCCTGCATGAACTGGCGTTCGGCACCACCGGCCTGAATGTCTGGACCGGTACCGCAGAGAACCCGCGCTATCCCGGCCGCATTCCCGGTGGTTCCTCCAGTGGTTCGGCCGCTGCCGTCGCCGCGGGCCTCTGCGACTTTTCGCTGGGTACCGACACCGGCGGTTCGGTGCGCGTACCCGCCGCCTGTTGCGGCGTGTTCGGCCTCAAGCCCACCTTCGGCCGCGTCAGCCGCGCCGGTGTGATGCCTGCACAAACCTCCCTGGACTGCGTCGGTCCCTTCGCCGCCAGCATTGATCTGGTGATCGAAGCCATGGCGGTCATCGACCCGTCCTTCAGGGCGCTGCCCGACGTCAGCGGCATTTGCATCGGCGTAGTGCCGGTCGAGGCCAACCCGGAAGTGCAGGCGGCCCTGGACGCCGTGCTGGAAGCCTCGGATTTCGAGTTGCACAGCGCCCCGCTGCCCGGTATGCAAGCCGCTTATGACGCGGGCCTGGCCGTCATCAATCGGGAAACCTGGAACGCCTGCGGCCACCTGGTGGAAACCGGCCTGGTGGGCGCCGATGTCGCGGCCCGCCTGCTGGCTGCCCAGAGCACCACAGACGCCACCCTCGCTGATGCAGAAGCCATTCGCGCCGCCTTCACCGCCGAGGTCGACGCCGCCCTGGCGCGCTGCCCGATCCTCGCCCTGCCGACCATGCCGAACTACCCGGCCCTGGTGGCGGAGGCCTTTGACACCCGCGCGGCCATCGGCATGACCGCTTTCGTGCGGCCGTTCAACCTCACTGGCCACCCGGCACTGAGCATCCCCTTCGAGGGCGCCTCGAAACTGCCTGTGGGCCTGCAACTCGTTGCCGCCAAGGGCGCGGATGAACTGCTCTGCGCAGTCGCCCGCGAGCTTGTGCGGCGCCTCGAACAATAACCACAAAGCCCACCTGGAGAGCCCCATGTCTTCGCTAAGCGCGCTGGATTACCAGCACCCCGCCCCGATTACCGCGAGTGAAGGATTCCAGGCGCTGCTCGCCGACATCCGCGAGCGTGCCCGGCACGAGGAATTCGACCGGCAGAAATTCATTTCCCAGGACGTGATCGAGCGCTTCAAGGCACTTGGCGTCTATCGCGCGCTGGTGCCCACCCGCTTCGGCGGTGACCAGCGCTCGCCCATGGAGTTCTGCCAGATGGTGGAGGACATCTCCGCCGCCGACGGTTCCGCCGGCTGGGTCGCCAGCTTCGGCATGAACCCGGTGTACCTGGCGGCGCTGCCCCTGGCGACCCTGGAAAAGGTCTACGCCAACGGCCCGGACGTGGTCTTCGCCGGTGGCATCTTCCCGCCGCAGCCGGCTGCCTTCGTCGAAGGCGGGCTGGAAGTGAACGGGCGCTGGAAGTTCTCCAGCGGCTGCATGGGCGCCACCCTGATCGGTGTCGGCATCAGCCCGAAGAATGGCGACACCGTCGGCCTGCCGCGTCTGGCGGTGATGCCGCGCGAGAAAGTGAAGATCGAGGAGACCTGGGACGTCGTCGGCCTGATCGGCACTGGCAGCCATGACGTGGTGATCGAGGGCGTGGTAGTCCCCGAGGACTGGACCTTCGTTCGCGGCGGTCCGGCCAACCTCGACGAGCCGATGTTCCGCTACCCCTCGCTGTCGTTCGCCACCCAGGTGCTGTCCGTGGTCGGCCTGGGCGTTGCCCGCGCCGCGCTGGACTACCTCAGCGGCATGGCCAGCGGCCGTTTCTCCGTGACCGGTGCTCCCGCCTTGGCCGACCGCCCCCTGGCGCAGATGCAAATGGCCAAGGCCGAAGCCGAGCTGCGCGCCGCCCGCGCCTGGTTCTACGAGGCAATGGAAAGCGCCTGGGCAACCGTGCTGGCCGGCGACGCCGTGAGCGTGGAGCAGACTAACCTGCTGCGCCTGTCCTCGACCCACGCCACACGCGTGTCTGCCGAAGTGGCGCGCAGTGCGCAGATGCTCTCCGGCATGACGGGTGTGTACCGCGACAACCCGCTGTCGCGCTTCGTCAACGACACCCTGGTGATCACTCAGCACGCCTTCATGGGCGACATGACCTACCAGAACGCTGGCGCGATCTTCTTCGGCAACAAGCCGCTGCCCGGCTACCTGTGAATTCCAACTGACTGATCGGTGATTTCGATGAGCGAGAGAAAAGCCCTGCGCGTCCTGTTCTGCATGGGTATCAACCAGAACTTCTTCGACGCCCCGCGCGAGGAACAACTGCAGGTGTGGGCCGCCTTCAGCGAAATGTGGAACGGCATCCACGACCTGCCCGGCGTGAAGGTGTTCGGCAACATGGACGACGACCAGAGCATGGTCGGCCCTTCCAGTGGCTACCCCTGGACTACCTACCTGCTGGCCGACGTGCCGGACATCGAAACCGTCCACGCCGCCTGCAACCTGTTCCGCACCACGGCGGTGGGCGACGGCACCTACAAGCTCTGGCGCTACGCCAAGGTCGAGGCCCGCACCGGCCGCGAACTGATCATCCAGCGCGCGTGACCGCCATGAGCCAAGCCCTTGAGCAACGCCTGCGCCAACTGGAAAGCGAGCACGCCGTACGCGCCTGCATGAACCGCTACATGGAGCTGTGTGACGCGCTGGATGCCCGTACGCCACTGGATGAGCTGGCCGGCCTTTTTACCGCCGATGCCGTCTGGGAAGGCAAGGGTGCCAAGTACGCCAAGAGCTTCGGTGGCTACCAGGGCCGTGAGGCGATCCGCGCCATGTTCGCCACCTACATGGTGGAGCCGGCGCACTTCGCCCTGAACGTGCACTTCCTCTGCTCCGAGTTGATCCGTGTGAACGGCGACAACGCAGATGGCAGCTGGGTGATGTTGCAGACCTCCACCTTCACCAGCGGCGCCTCGCACCTCAATGCGGCGCGCCTGACGGTGAAGTTCCGCGAGGAGGAGGGGGCCTGGCGCATGGCGCATTTCCAGACCGAGAACCTGTTCAGCCGCCCGGTGGAAGCCTGGAACGACTCCGCGCACCTGCCGGTGCCGGGCAAATAACGATGAACCAGCCGACTGGCATCGCCTTTGTAGGAGCGAGGGGGACGCCGAGTTCTTGCTCGCGAACCCGCGGGTAAGCCCCATTCGCGAGCAAGCTCGCTCCTACGAATGCCGTTAACAAGAAATTTCTGTGAGTCGGCGTGTTGCGCCGACGAGGAGTGATCGTGACCAACCTGATCGAAACCGTGAACCTGGCCAGCTCGCCGGCCGACCTGGTGCTGCACGACCGCGTGCACACCTCCCTCTACACCGATGCCCGCCTCTTTGACGAAGAGCTGGAGAAGGTGTTCTACAGCACCTGGATCTGGGTCGCCCACGCCAGCGAGATTCCGGAAGGCGGCAGCTACAAGAGCACCTACATCGGCAAGCAGCCGGTGATCGTCGTGCGTGACCGCAAGAAGGACGTGCACGTCCTGCTCAACCGCTGCCGCCACCGTGGTGCCACCGTCTGCGAGCACAAGAAGGGCAAGACCAACAGCTTCGTCTGCCCCTACCACGGCTGGAGCTACGCCCTGGACGGCAGCCTGCGCGGCGTGCCGCACCCGGAGAGCTACGCCGACTGCCTGGACAAGGGCGAGCTGCCGCTGGTGAGCCTGCGTGTCGAGCAATACAACGGCATGATCTTCGCCACCTTCAAGGACGATATCGAGCCGCTGGTGGACTTCCTCGGCCCGGCGAAGAAATGGATCGACCTGTTCATGAAGCAGGGCGCCGGCTACGGCGTGAAGATCTCCGGCGAGCACCGTTTCCGCTTCCCCGGCAACTGGAAGATCCAGCTGGAAAACACCACCGACGCCTACCACTTCCCGCTGGTGCACAAGTCGTTCCTGTCCTCGGTGGACGAGCAGACCCTGGAACTCTTCGACTTCGTCAAAGGCCCGGGCTACGTCGAAGACCTCGGAAACGGCCACAGCGTGATGGTGATGATCCCCGACCTGGTGGACCTGGAAGCCGACCTGGACAAGCCGATCCCCGAGCGCTTCGAGGCCCTGGCCGACGAACTGCGTAGCGAAGGCATCGAGGAGCAGCAGGTGCGCCGCATCGTCCGCGCGGTCGGCGGTTCCGGCTTCAACCTCAACCTGTTCCCCAACGTGGCCTGCTCCATGGCCTTCTTCCGTGTGCTGCAGCCGGTCTCGGTGAACGAGACCGAAATCCACCACGCGGTGATCACCATGGACGGCGGCCCGGCCGTGGCCAACCGCTACCGTCTGCGCCTGCACGAACACTTCCAGGGCCCCATGGGCTTCGGCACCCCGGACGATTCCGAGGCCTGGGAGCGCGTACAGAAGGGCGCCCAGGCGGGCACCGACCTCTGGATCATGCTCAACCGCGGCCTGCCCGGCGAGAAGCCGAGCGAGGACGGCCTGATCAGCGACGTGAGCGCCGAAACTGGCATGCGCGCGGCTTATCAGCAGTGGAAAAAGATGATGTCGGTGTGACCCTCATCCGGCGCTTCGCGCCACCTTCTCCCGCAAGCGGGAGAAGGAAAAGGGTTGGCGTCGCTACGCAACGCACTTTTTAAGAGAACAGAACGATGAACCTTGAATTGCTTAATCACGTTAGCGCCTTCATCTGGCAGGAAGCGGACATGCTCGACCACGGCGAGTTCGACGCCTGGCTGAACCTGTGGACCGACAAGGGGACCTACATCATCCCCATCGACCCCAACGAAACCGATTTCGAGAACACCCTGAACTACGCCTACGACGACCACCACATGCGCCAGCTACGCGTGCAGCGCCTGATCGGCGGCGAGTCCATCTCCACCAGCCCGCGTGCCCGCACCGTGCGCGCCCTGTCGCGTTTCCGCGTGCTCGGCGAGGAAGATGGCGTGGTCACCGTGCGCTGCGCGCAGAACCTGCGGGAGTTCCGCAAGGACGTGCTCAAACACTACACCGCCGACATCACCTTCCAGCTCAAGCGCGAAGGCGAGTGCTTCAAGATCCAGCGCAAGCTGATCCAGCTGATCAACTCCACCGATACCCTCGCGGGCATCGGCTACATCCTCTGAGGCGCCGGCCATGACCCAAGTAGCACTGGTTACCGGCGCCGCCCAGGGCCTCGGCCTCGCCATCGCCAGCCGCTTGTTCGCCGCCGGCTACGCCGTGGTGATCAGCGACCTGTCGCTGGAGCGTGCCCAGGCCGCCGCCGACGGGCTCGACCCCAGTGGCCAGCGCAGCCTGGCGCTGAAGCTCGACGTGGCCGCCAAGGCCGACTTCGAGGCGGCGCTGGCGGCGGTGCTGGAGCGCTTCGGTGCGCTGCACGTGGTGGTGAACAACGCCGCCATGACCATGACCACGCCTGTGATGCAGATCAGCCCGGAAGAATTCGACCGTGTCCTCAGCCTGAACACCCGCAGCGTCTTCGTCGGCTGCCAGGTGTTCGGCGCGCACATGGCGGCGGCCGGCTACGGGCGGATCGTCAACATGGCCTCCCTTGCCGGGCAGAACGGTGGCACCGCCACGGGCGCGCACTACGCCGCCTCCAAGGGCGCCATCGTCACCCTGACCAAGATCTTCGCCAAGGAGCTGGCGGCTGGAGGCGTGACCGTCAACGCCATCGCGCCGGGGCCGATCGAATCGCCCGCGGTACGTGCGGCGGTGCCGGCCGAACGCATGGAAGGCCTGCTCGCCAGTATTCCGGTCAAGCGCCTGGGCGATGCGGATTTCCTCGGCGACCTGGTGGTGCAGCTGGCGCGTCCGGAAGCCTATTTCACGACCGGGGCGACCTGGGATGTGAACGGTGGACTGTTCATGCGCTAAGTGCTTGACGCGACAAAGCAAGGCCGTGCGTGCAGTGCGGTGGGTAACAACGAACGAGAACAAGCAGCACCTCAAAGGTGCGGGAAGGCCGGTATGAGTGAGCAAGTGTTGAATCTGGTGGTCCGCAAGCGGGTGGAGCAGGGCGAGGGCGTGGTGATCCTCGACCTCGCCGACCCGACGGGCAAACCCCTGCCGGCGTTCGAGGCCGGCGCCCATGTGGATATCCACCTCAAGCCCGGGCTGGTGCGCCAGTACTCCCTCTGTGGCGACCCGGCGAATGCCTCCGTCTACCGCCTCGGGGTGCTGCGTGACCCGGCTTCCCGTGGTGGTTCGATTGCCGTCCACGAACTGCTGCAGGAAGGCAGCGAGGTAGCCATCGGCGCACCGCGCAACCTCTTCCCGCTGGCTGCCGACGCCGGCCGTTCGATCCTGATTGGCGGCGGCATCGGCATTACCCCGATGATCGCCATGGCCCACGAGCTCACCGCGCAGGACCGCGCCTTCGAGCTGCACTACTGTGGTCGTTCGCGCAACCGCACGGCCTTCCTCGAAGAGCTGGAAAACGCTGACTTCGCTGCCTGTGTGCACACTCACTTCGACGACGAGGGCGCCGAGCAGAAGCTCGACCTGCCCACCGTGCTGGGTAAGCCGGGCGACGACGTTCATGTCTATGTCTGCGGCCCGGCCGGGTTCATGGACTGGGTGATTGCCGAAGCCGGCAAGGCCGGTTACGCCGACGATCACATCCACCGCGAGTACTTCCAGGTCGAAGTGGACGCCAGTGGTGACGGCTTCGAAGTGGTCGCCTCGCGCAGCGGCAAGACCGTGCAGGTGGCTGAGGGGCAGAGCATCGTCGACGCGCTGGCCGGCGTCGGCATCAAGATCGAGATCTCCTGCGAGCAGGGCGTCTGCGGTACCTGCCTGTGCGACGTGCTGGAAGGCGAGCCGGACCACCGCGACGTCTACCTGACCGATGAAGAAAAGGCCGCCAACGACCAGATCCTGGTCTGCTGCTCGCGGGCCAAGTCACAAAAACTGGTGCTGGACATCTGACACCCGAGGGGCAAGACCATGGTCGATACCACTGGATTCCGTAATGCCATGGCGCTGTTGGGCGGCGCCGTTTCAGTCATCACCACCGATGGTGCTGCAGGCCGCTTCGGCTTCACCGCTTCGGCAGTGTGCAGCGTCACCGACCAGCCGCCGACGCTGCTGGTGTGCATGAATCGCTCCTCGTTCGCCAATGGCCATTTCAAGCAGAACGGCGTGCTCAGCGTGAACGTGCTGACCGCCGAACTGAAGGAGATCTCCGCCGTGTTCGCCAACCGCGAACTGAGCCCCGACGAGCGCTTCGCCCGCGCCAGCTGGAGCACCCTGGAGAGCGGTTCGCCGCTGCTGGACGACGCCCTGGTGAGCTTCGACTGCCGCATCGCCCAAGCCCATGAGGTGGGTTCCCACACCATTTTCTACTGCGAAGTGCTGGGCATTCGTCACGGCAAGAGCCAGGAAGGCCTGGTGTACTTCAACCGCGCCTACCACCGCCTGGGAGATGCCTCGCGCTCGGCGTGCTGATTCCGATGTCCTGCGCATTTTCGTAGGAGCGAGCTTGCTCGCGAAAAACCGTGAAGGGGGAGGTTCGCCAGCAAGCTGGCTCCTACGGCGAACGTGCCTCGGCTGGGTGTAGGAGCGAATTCATTCGCGATGCGGGAAAGGATTTCGGCTGATGCCGAAATACTGGGTGAAGTTTCTATTCATCCAGTTACAAGTTGTATCCATAACTAGAAATCGAGGGCGCCCGTACATGTTCGGGTAACGGGCCTTGTTACGCCTTTTTGCAGTAAGTGGTCATAAAAACAACACTGCGGATTAACTGCCTGAGTTGCTCTTTCGCTCATTAATCTGCTCCCACTCAATGTGCTTTGCGTGCACATGTAATAAAGGATCACGTCCATGTTTCAGAAAAGCTGGCTGGCCAGCGGCGTAGCTGCCGCGGGCCTGATGGGAATGCTCGTGCCGATGTCCGCCCAGGCGGATTTCGTGAAGGATCGGCAGATCAGTCTCGGGCTGCGTAACTTTTATATCGACCGTGACTTCAAACAAGACAATGCTCCGCAGTCACGAATCGGTAGTTGGACTCAGGGTTTTGATTTTCGCGCTATCTCCGGATATACCGAAGGCCCGTTGCAGTTCGGGCTGGACCTTTCCGGGCAATATGCCTATCGCCTGGACGGCGGCGGTGGACGCGGCCCGGATAGCATCATTCCCTACGACGACAGCAAGGGTGAGCAGGCGCGTGATTACGGTCGCGCCGCACTGACTGGCAAGATGCGCTATTCCAAGACCGAGCTGAAGGTGGGCGAACACCGCCCGATGCTGCCGGTTGCCTTCTACGACGACAGCCGTCAGTTGATCACCACTTACCACGGCTTCCTGCTCGAATCCCGTGAACTGGACAAACTGACCTTCACCGCCGGCCGCTTCACCGAAATCAGCAGTCGCGAGTCGTCCAACCGCGAAAAGATGTACCTGTTCACCGGCCCCAATGGCCCACGTCGCACCAGTGATGGGCTGAACTTCGGTGGGGCGACCTACGCCTTCAATCCGAGCCTCTCCGCCACCTACTTCTATGGCCAGCTCGAAGACATCTACCAGCAGCATTACGCCGGCCTGACCCACAACACCGACCTCGGCAACGGCTACGGCCTGAAGACCGACTTGCGCTACTTCGACAACAGCGAAGACGGCAAGGCACTCTACGGCGACATCGATAACCAGTCCTACGGTGCCATGACCACCTTGCGCAAGGGCGCCCACGCCATCGGCGTCGGCTACCAGCGCATGCTCGGCGAGAGCACCTTCCCGACCCTGAACGGGTACGCGCCGCAGCCCTACCTGGTGAACTGGTCCACCGTCGGCTTCGTCAAGCCCAACGAAAGCTCCTGGCAGTTGCGCTACGACCTCGATTTCGCCGCCTACGGCGTGCCCGGCCTCAAGCTGATGACCCGCTACCTGCGCGGCACCGGCATCGACCGTGGCAACAACGCCCTGGACCAGAACGTCGAGAGCGAACGCAACTTCTTCCTCAGCTACGTGGTGCAGAGCGGCCCGCTCAAGGGCGTCGGCGTCGAGTGGCGCAACATCGACGTGAAAACCCGCTATGGCAATGGCAGCGCCTCGGGCCCGGACTACCAGGAGAACCGCCTGATCACCACCTACACCTTCAAGTTCTGAGCCGCACGGGGCCGGCCGGAAACGGTCGGCCCCGCCTCGGGCCCTGGCAGCGAGATCTTTGATGCGACTCTACGAACTCATCACCTTCACCCTCCGGGTACGCACGCCGGCCGCGGCACTGGCACGCCTGGAACGGACCCTCGCCGAGGCGGCGCCGGGCTGCAGCCTGGTCGGCTGCTGGTCTTCGGATATCGGCCCACTGAACCAGGTCGCCGTGCTGCGCGGCTTCAGCGACGAACAGGCGCGCCAGACCGAGCGCGAGCGCTACCTGCTGGCGCGGGATGCATTCGGTATCGAGGAATTCATGCTCGACATGAAGGTGGAGAACTACAGCCTGTTCCCCTTCCTCGAACCCCTCGCGCCGGGCGCCCACGGTCCCTTCTACGAACTGCGGGAATACAACCTGATTCCCTCCGGCCTGACCCCCACCCTGGAGGGCTGGAAGAAGGCCGTCGGGCCGCGTACAGGCGAGGGTTATTCACAGGTCTACGCGGCCTTCTACGCCACCGACGGACGCACGCCGCGCTACCTGCACATCTGGCCTTACGCCACCCTGGAGCAGCGGCTGGACGTCCGCACGCGAGCGGTCGAGGACGGTGTCTGGCCGCCGGAGAACTCCGGGCCACAGTTGCGCGAAATGCACTCCACGATTTACCTGCCGGCTACGTTCTCGCCACTGCGATAGCAGATTTTTTCACGCTTTACCTCGGCCCGTTCCACTCCTTTGCGGGCTTTTTTTTCTTGCGGTTTGGCTAACCGATATGCCCCTCCGACAGCTCTTCGATCAGCGCCAGGCAGTGGGTCAGCGCCGGCGAAGCGTCGCCCACGCGACGGCTGATGATGATGGGGGAGGTGGCTTGGGCTTCCTGCAGGGTGGCGTAGCCGATATCGGCGCGGTGCAGCACCTGCACCGAGGCCGGCACCAGGGTGATGCCGATGCCGGCGGCGACCAGGCCGATGGCGGTCTGCAGTTCGTTGGTCCACTGCGCCACTTCTATCTGCAGGCCGTAGGCGGCGAACAGCGCGAGCACGTGGTCGGCATAGCTCGGCCGCGGGTTGCCCGGATAGAGCACGAAAGGCTCCTGCGCCAGGTCGGTCAGGCTCACCGGGCCGGGCAACAACGGATGCCCGGCGGGCAGGGCGGCGACCAGCGGGTCCAGAGTCAGCACCTGCTGCTGGATGGCGGGGTCAGTGATGTGAATGCGGCCGAAGCCTACGTCGATGCGCCCGGCCTTGAGCGAATCCACCTGCTGCAGGGTGGTCATTTCCGACAAGCCCAATTCCAGGCCCGCATCGCTGCGCAAACGACGGATCAGATCGGGCAGCACACCGTAGAGCGTGGAAGGTGCGAAGCCGATGCCGAGCCAGGCTTTTTCACCTGACCCAATGCGGCGGGTATTGTCACAGACCTTGGTCAGCTGTTCGAGAAGGGTGCTGGAATGCTCATGGAAGAAGCGCCCCGCTTCGGTCAGGCGCAGGGGTCTGCCACGCTCCAGCAGGGCCACGCCCAGTTCCTCTTCGAGCTGCTGGATCTGCCGGCTCAGCGGCGGCTGGGCGATATGCAGGCGTTCGGCCGCGCGGGTGAAGTTGAGGGTTTCGGCGAGCGCCTGGAAGTAGCGCAGGTGGCGAAGCTCCATGGTGACTCCGGGGCGATAGCGTTTCAGGTTGTTCGATACCCTGGAGGTATCGAGCTAGACAAACTCTATATTGGACCTCGCGATTTGTCGCGGCCACTATCGGGACCAGATGAAGCGAACCTGATGGGTATTGAAGTGAGCCAAGTTCTGATCGAAAGCGTCGAGACGATCATCGTCGACCTGCCGACCATCCGCCCGCACAAGCTGGCCATGCACACCATGCAGAACCAGACGCTGGTGGTGATCCGCCTGCGCTGTTCCGATGGCGTCGAAGGTCTTGGCGAGTCCACCACCATCGGTGGCCTGGCGTACGGCAATGAGAGCCCCGAGAGCATCAAGCAGAACATCGACAGCCACCTCGCGCCGCTGCTGATCGGTCAGGACGCCAGCAACATCAACGCCGCCATGCTGCGCCTGGACAAGGCCGCCAAGGGCAACACCTTCGCCAAGTCCGGCCTGGAAAGCGCGCTGCTGGATGCCCAGGGCAAACGCCTCGGCCTGCCGGTCAGCGAGCTGCTCGGCGGCCGTGTTCGGGATGGCCTGGAAGTGGCCTGGACCCTGGCCAGCGGCGACACCGCCAAGGACATCGCCGAAGCCGAGCACATGCTGGAAATCCGCCGTCACCGCATCTTCAAGTTGAAGATCGGCGCGGGCGATGTGAACCGCGACCTCAAGCACGTGATCGCCATCAAACAGGCCCTGGGCGACAACGCCAGCGTGCGTGTCGACGTCAACCAGGCCTGGGACGAATCCGTCGCCCTGCGTGCCTGCCGCATCCTCGGCGACAACGGCATCGACCTGATCGAGCAGCCCATCTCGCGCATCAACCGTTCCGGCCAGGTGCGCCTGAACCAGCGCAGTCCGGCGCCGATCATGGCCGACGAATCCATCGAAAGCGTCGAAGACGCCTTCAGCCTGGCCGCCGACGGCGCTGCTAGCATCTTCGCCCTGAAGATCGCCAAGAACGGTGGCCCGCGTGCCGTGCTGCGCACCGCGCAGATCGCCGAGGCGGCCGGTATCGCCCTGTATGGCGGCACCATGCTGGAAGGCTCCATCGGCACCCTGGCGTCGGCCCATGCCTTCGTCACCCTCAAGCAACTGACCTGGCACACCGAGCTGTTCGGCCCGCTGCTGCTGACCGAGGAAATCGTCAGCGAAGCGCCGGTCTACCGCGACTTCCAGCTTCATGTGCCGCGCACCCCCGGCCTTGGCCTCGCCCTGGACGAAGAGCGCCTGGCGTTCTTCCGCCGCAAGTAAACAGGAGTTCGATCCCATGCTGTTCCACGTAAAAATGACCGTGAAGCTACCGGTCGACATGGACCCGGCCAAGGCCGCCAAGCTCAAGGCCGATGAGAAAGAACTGGCCCAGCGCCTGCAGCGCGAAGGCAAGTGGCGCCACCTGTGGCGCATCGCCGGGCACTACGCCAACTACAGCGTCTTCGACCTCGCCAGCGTCGAGGAGCTACACGACACCCTGATGCAGCTGCCGTTGTTCCCCTACATGGAGATCGAGGTGGACGGTCTCTGCCGCCACCCGTCGTCGATTCACGAAGACGATCGCTGATCGTTTCGCGCCGATAACAACAAGATGAGGAAATAGCCATGACTATCAAACTGTCCAGCACCGAAAGCGTCCAGAAGTTCTTCCAGGAAGCCAGCGGCTTCAACAACGATCAGGGCAACCAGCGCATGAAGAAGCTGGTCAACCGCATCCTGGTCGACACCATCAAGATCATCGAAGACCTGGAAGTCACCACCGAGGAATTCTGGAAGGCGGTGGATTACTTCAACCGTATGGGTGCTCGCGGTGAAGCCGGCCTGCTGGTGGCGGGCCTGGGCCTTGAGCACTACCTCGACCTGCTGCTGGATGCCCAGGACGAGCAGGCCGGTCTGAGCGGTGGCACCCCGCGTACCATCGAAGGCCCGCTGTACGTGGCCGGCGCGCCGCTGTCCGAAGGCGAAACCCGCATGGACGACGGCACCGACCCGGGCACCGTGATGTTCCTCGAAGGCCGCGTGCTCGATACCGAAGGCCAGCCCATTGCTGGTGCGGTGGTCGACCTTTGGCACGCCAACACCAAGGGCACCTACTCCTACTTCGACACCACCCAGTCGGACTACAACCTGCGCCGCCGCATCGTCACCGACAGTGAGGGCCGCTACCGCGCCCGCAGCATCGTGCCGTCCGGCTACGGCTGCCCGCCGGATGGCACCACCCAGGAAGTGCTGAACCTGCTGGGCCGCCACGGCAATCGTCCGGCGCACATCCACTTCTTCATCTCCGCGCCCGGCTACCGCCACCTGACCACCCAGATCAACCTGTCCGGCGACGAGTACCTGTGGGACGACTTCGCCTACGCCACCCGTGACGGCCTGGTGGGTGAAGTGCGCTTCACCGAAGACGCCGCTGCCGCCGCTGCCCGTGGCGCCAAGGATCGCTTCGCGGAGATCGAGTTCAACTTCGAGCTGCAACCCGCTTTGACTCCGGAGCAGGAAGCGATCCGCGACCGCGTACGCGCCGAAGCCTGAGTCACCGAATTGGTGGGGGAGGCTGGTTCCTCCGCCATTTGAGCCGGCCGTTTGGCCGGCTTTTTTATGGGCAGTTGGTTTCGGAACCATGCCGAACTCTGCTTCCCTCACCCCCCGTCCCCTCTCGAGAAGGGAGAGGGGTGACTTGCGCCGGGCACTCACTACCAATCCTGCACGGACAACCCCCTCTCCCTCAGGGAGAAGGCAGGGGTGAGGGTCATGGGTCCCGAGCTCGGTCTTGCCACGAACAACTACTCCAACTCCCCGGATAACCATCCCCGACTATCCGGATATCCCCGCGCCACCGATTGCCGCCTAATCCACGGACGACCAACGGAGGTGCCCATGACCCGCCCCAACGACCCGGCCGAACTGGCCGCCTACTACGACGTGCAATACAACGCCCGCGCCAGCGTCGAGGACTTCGACCAGTACCCGCGCCAGTACCGCGCCCTGAGTGACCAGGCCCACGCGAGCCTGCCGTGTTTCAAGGATGTGGCCTATGGTCCGGGCGCGGGGGAGCGGCTGGATATCTTCCCCGCCAGCCGCCCGGATGCCCCGGTGCTGCTGTTCATCCACGGTGGCTATTGGCGGGCCCTGTCCAAGGCCGACTCGGCGTTCATGGCGCCAGCGCTGACCGCCGCCGGTGCCTGCGTGGTGGTGCTGGACTACGACCTGGCGCCGGCCGTGACCCTGGACCATATAGTCGACCAGACCCGCCGTGCCCTGGCCTGGCTGCATCGGCACATCGGCGAGTTCGGCGGCGACCCGCAGCGGTTGTACGCCAGCGGCAGCTCGGCCGGCGGACACCTGACCGGCATGCTGCTGTCCGGCGGCTGGCATGCGAGCTATGGCGTGCCGGATACGGTGCTGCGTGGCGCGTTGCCGGTTAGCGGGCTGTTCGACCTGCGGCCGCTTCTGGACACCCACATCAACGGCTGGATGGCCATGGACGACGCGGCGGCGTGGCGCAACAGCCCGGCCTTCCACCTGCCGACAAGAGGGGCCGAGCTGGTGGTCAGCTACGGCGCGCTGGAGACGGCGGAGTTCGCCCGCCAGTCCCACGAGTTCCTCGACGCCTGGACCGCACGCGGGTTGTCCGGGCGCTTCGTGGCTGCGCCGGGCAAGAATCATTTCGATGTGGTGCTGGAGCTGGGCCAGCCAGGTACGCCGTTGTATCGGGCGGTGCTGGAGGTGATGGGGTTGAGCGCCTAGGTCGTTCCCACCGTTGTAGGTGCGGATTCATTCGCCAAGCAGGCCGAAGGTCTGCCCTGTGAAGCGTGCCGGTGCAGCTGCGCTGCCCTTGGCGAATGAATTCGCTCTGTCTGCGTTAAGTGTTGCCAGGACGGTTTGAGTCCGGTTGATTGTCGAGTTTTGTGGATGTTTCTGGTTTCGCCCTCCCGGGCGAGTCCCTTCGCTCCATCGTCGCGCCGGGGGGGCCGGCGTGAGGGGCCATCCATGGCCCCGCACGCCTCTCGCGGCATCCATGCCGCTCGTCCCCCTCTGCAACGATTACGCTCGGCCTCCTGAAGGGGCAGAGTCGTTGCCCCACCGTCTTTGCTCAGTTTCAGGCCGCTGTGGGCTTCATGACTGTTTGGCGCTCGCCGGCGCGCGTAACCCCTCTCCCGCCTGCGGGCGAGGGGTCGGGGCGGGCCGCGTTCGGAAGAGGGATGCCTCAGGCTGGCACGAAGGTCTGCACACCCCGTGCTAGAGCCGTCCGCCTCACATCGCAACAGCTAAAGCAGACATAGCCAATGAATTCGCCCCTACAGGTAAAGCCGGCCGTGCCGGTGACCCACCGAGGCGCTCCGTTCGAGAGCCATAGGTGTCGGATGGGTCAGAACAGCGCCAGGGTGTAGTTGAGGATCAGGCGATTCTCGTCGATGTCGGTGCGGTAGTTGGAGCGGGCGGTGACATTGCGGATGCGCACGCCCAGGCCCTTGAGGGAGCCGCTCTGGATCACGTAGCCGATGTCCAGGTCGCGCTCCCAGTCCTCGCCTTCGAAGCCCTTGCCGGTGTCGACGTTGTCGCCCTTGATATAGCGCACAGTGGTGGTCAGGCCGGGGATGCCGAGGGCGGCGAAGTCGTAGTCATGGCGCACCTGCCATGAGCGCTCGTCGGCCGAGGCGAACTCGTAGGTCGGCACCTCGTTGCCCAGCGGGGTGATGTTGGCGAACACCTTGGGGAAGCCCTGGTCGCCGTACATGCCCTGGTAGCCGACGAAGAAGGTGTGGCCGCCGCGCTTGGCCGAGAGCAGCGAATAAAAGGCCTGGTTGTCGACTTCGCCGATCAGTTTCTTGCCGTCCTCGGAAGAATCGTAGAAGCCCATGTTGGCGCCCAGTACCCAGTCGCCCACCGGCTCGGCGTGTTTGAGGCTGATCAGGCGCTGGTCGTAGATGTCTTCCAGTTGCGCGTACCAGGCGCCCACGGTGGTGCGATTGCCATTGAAGGCGTAGTCGGCGCCGGCGTAGTTGAAGGCATCGCTTGCGGCCTGGCGCTGCGGTTGGTAGCCGATCTGGGCCTGGAGCTTGTCGTCGCCGGCCTCGTTGCGCAGGTGGGTGCCGGTCAGGTGGCCACCCTGCAGGGTCAGGCCGGCGATCTCGTTGGAGATGAGGCTGGCGCCCTGGTAGCTGGGCGGCAGCAGGCGGATGTCGCTGAACATCAGCACCGGCAGGTTGGGTTGCAGCTCGCCGACTTTCAGCTCGGTCTTCGACACGCGCATCTTGCCGGCCACGCCGAGGCGGCTGTAGTCGTCTGCGGCCTCGCCATCTTCCTGCACCGGCAGCAGGCCGGTGTTGACGCGGTCGGGGCTGCTGTCGAGCTTGATGCCGAGGGTGCCGATGGCATCGATGCCGAAGCCCACCGGGCCAGGGGTATAGCCGGACTTGAAGTTGAGGATGAAGCCCTGGGCCCATTCCTCGGCCTTGGACTGCTGGTTCGGGCCGACGATGTCGGAGAAGTCGCGGCTGAAGTAGTAGTTGCGCAGTTGCAGGGTGGCGGTGGAATCCGCGATGAAGCCGGATTCTGCAGCCAGGGCGGAAAGCGGGAGGGTGCTCAAAAGGATCGGGAACGCACGGGACTTGTAGATCATCGCAAGGCTCTTCTTCTTCTGGTTTTTCTGGGCGCAACCGTCCGCCGCCGGCCTTCGAGGGCGCCGATGGGAGGCTGGTTGCATCGGGGTGTCCGGCCCGTCGTGACTACGGGCCGGATTCAAGGGCGAGCTAGACGCCCAGGTATCGGTGCGACAACTCCGGTGTCGCGGCGAGTTGATCCGGCGTGCCCTGCCAGACCTGTCGGCCCTTCTCGATGATGTGGTGGCGGTCCACCACCCGCGCCATCTCCTTGAGGTTCTTGTCGATGACCAGGATGGTTTCGCCCTCGGCCTTGAGGGTCGCGAGGCAACTCCAGATGGTCTCGCGGATCACCGGGGCCAGGCCTTCGGTGGCTTCGTCGAGGATCAGCAGTTGCGGGTTGGTCATCAGCGCGCGGCCCACCACCAGCATCTGCTGCTCGCCGCCGGAGAGGGTCTTCGACAGCTGGTCCTGGCGCTCTTCCAGGCGCGGGAACAGCGCGTAGATGCGCGCCAAGTCCCACTTGCCACTCTTGGTGGCGGTGGCCAGCAGGTTCTCCTTCACACTCAGGCTGCCGAAGGCGCGGCGGCCCTCCGGCACCAGGCCGAGACCCGCCTGGGCGATGCGGTAGGGCAAGGCGCCGCGCATCTCCTGGCCGTGGATGCGGACGCTCCCGGCGCTGGGTTTCAGCAGGCCCATGATGGATTTCACGGTGGTGGTCTTGCCCATGCCGTTGCGGCCGATCAGCGAGACCACCTGACCCTGTTCGATGCTCAGGTGCATGTCGAACAGCACTTGGCTAAGGCCGTAGCCGGCCTGCAATCCACTGACTTCAAGCATGTTCTTCCCCCAGGTAGGCGGCGCGGACCTGCGCGTTGCTGCGGACTTCTTCGACGGTGCCGGTGAGGATGGTCTGGCCATACACCAGTACGGTGATGCGGTCGGCCAGGGCGAACACGGCATCCATGTCGTGCTCCACCAGCAGGATGGCGTATCGGCCCTTGAGCGACTGCAGCAGCTCGGTCATGCGCGCGGATTCTTCCGCGCCCATGCCGGCCATGGGTTCGTCCAGCAGCAGGACCGACGCTTCCTGGGCCAGTGCCAGGGCCAGTTCCAGCTGGCGGCGTTCGCCGTGGGACAACTCGCTGACCAGGTTCTCGGCGCGCGGGCCGAGGCCGACCTGGTCCAGGTAGGTGCGCGCCGGATCGAGCAGGCGGCGGTCGCGGGACAGCGGGTTCCACATGCCGAAGGTCTTGCCTTCGCGGGCGGCGATGGCCACGGCGACGTTTTCCAGCAGCGTGAAGTCCGGGTACAGCTGGCTGACCTGGAAGGAGCGCGCCAGGCCCAGGCGCGGCCGTTCATGGGCCGGCACGGCGGTGATGTCCTGGCCGGCGAAGAGGATCTGCCCCTTGTCCGGTCGGATCTCCCCGGCGATCTGCGAGATCAGCGTCGACTTGCCCGCGCCGTTGGGGCCGATGATGGCGTGCAGCTCGCCGGCGGCCAGCTCCAGGTTGGCGCCGTTGGTGGCCTTCACCGCGCCGAAGGTCTTCTCCAGGCCGCGGATGGACAGTTGTGCGCTCATGGGTGCACCTCACGGGTGGTGGCGATCGGGCTGGCTTTACCGGATGCCTTGCGCACCTTGCGGCCGGCCATCAGCAAGCCGTAGACACCCTGGCGGCCGAACAGCACCACCAGCAGCAACAGTGGGCCGAAGATCAGCAGCCAGTGTTCAGTCCACAGGCTCAGCAGCTGCTCCAGGCCGAGGTAGACGGCGGCGCCCAGCACCGGGCCGAGCAGGCTGCCGACGCCGCCGAGGATGACCATGGCCATCAGCTCGCCGGATTTCTGCCAGGAGGCCATGTCGGGGCTGACGAACAGCGCGTAGTTGGCCCAGAGCACCCCAGCCAGGCCGGCGCCGAGGCCGGCGATGACGAAAGTGGTGAGGCGGTAGCGCAGGGGTTTGAGGCCGAGGCTGACGGTGCGCCGCTCGCTCTGCTTGAGGCCGCGCAGGACGAAGCCGAAGCGCGAGCCCACCAGGCGGCGGCAGAACAGCAGCCAGGCCACCAGCAGGGCCACGCAGAGGTAATAGAACTGGTTGGCGTCGTTCAGGTCGAGGCCGGGCAGGGCGTTGCGTTCGTTCATCAGGATGCCGTCGTCGCCGCCGTAGAGCGACAGCGAGCCGAGGATGAAATAGAGCATCTGGCTGAAGGCGAGGGTGATCATGATGAACTGCACGCCGCTGGTGCGCAGCGACAGGTAGCCCATCACCAGGCCGAGCAGGGCGCAGCAGAGCAGGGCCAGCGGCCAGACGATGAGTGCGCTGTTGCTGCCCTCCCAGCCCCACAGGGGCATCATCTGCGAGCTATGGAAGGCGATGATGCCGACCACATAGCCGCCCAGGCCGAAGAAGGCCGCGTGGCCGAAGCTGACCAGGGCGCCGTAGCCGATCAGCAGGTCCAGGCTGGCGGCGGCCATGCCGTAGATGGCCAGGCGCGTGAACAGGCTGACCAGAAAGGGTTCGTCGAACAGCGCCGCCACCAGGGGCATCAGCGCGAAGGTGGCCAGGCAGGCCAGGTCGATAACGAGGCGTCGGGACATGGGGTTCTCCTCAGGCGCGGGCGGGCAGCAGGCCGCGCGGGCGCACCAGCAGCACCAGGGCCATGACGATGTACGCACTGGCGGAAATCAGCCCGGCGCTCAGGGCACCGCTGACCTCGGCCGGCAGTAGCTGGTCCAGCAATTGGGGGATGTAGGCGCGGCCCAGGCTGTCGACCATGCCGATCAGCAGGGCGCCCACCAGGGCACCGCGCACCGAGCCAACGCCGCCGACGACGATAACCACGAAAGTGGTGATCAGCACCTTCTCGCCCATGCCGATCTCCACCGAGAGCAGTGGCGCGGCCATGAACCCGGCCAGGCCGCAGAGCATGCAGCCGAAGACGAACACGAGGGTGTAGAGGCGGCTGATGTTCACCCCCAGGGCGCCGACCATCTCGTGGTCATCGGCGCCGGCGCGGATCAGCATCCCCAGGCGGGTGTGGTTGATCAGCAGCCACATGCCCAGTGCCACCAGCAGGCCGGCGCCGATGAATAGCAGGCGGCTGACCGGGTACATCAGGCCGGGGAGTACTTCGACGAAGGCGTTGTACCAGTCCGGCGTCGGCATGGCCGGCGGGCTGCGGCCGAACAGCAGGGTGATCGCCTCGTTGGTGAAGAACACCACCGCGAGGGTGGCCAGCACCTGGTCCAGATGGTCGCGGTTGTAAAGGCGGCGGATGATCCCGGTTTCGATCACCAGGCCGTAGAGCGCGGCACCCGCCAGGGCGGCGAGGCCGCCGAGCCAGAACGAGCCGCTGGCGATGGCGGTATAGGCGGCACAGAAGGCGCCGACCATGTAGAAGGCGCCATGGGCGAGGTTGATGACGCCCATGATGCCGAAGATCAGCGTCAGGCCGGAGGCGAGCAGGAACAGCAGCGCGCTGTACTGCAGGCCGTTGAGCAATTGTTCGAGCAACAGCATGGCGAAGTCCTGCGGTGGTGGCCCGCCGGTGCGGCCGGCGGGCTGGCGATATCAGGTGGGGATCAGAGCGCGCACTGGGTCGCGTAGCTGTCCACCTGGGCCTTGGCGATGGTCTTCACGGGCACTTCGGCGAGCTTGCCGTCGGCGCCGGCCTGGACCTTGAGCAGGTGCCAGTCGATCACCGCGTGCTGGTTGCTGCCGAAGCGGAAGTCGCCTCGTACCGAGTCGAAGCGGGCATCGCGCAAGGCGGCGCGGAAGGCATCGGCGTCCTTGAGGTTGCCGTTGGTGGCTTTGAGGGCGGAGCCGATCAACCGCGCGGTGTCGTAGCCCTGGGCGGCATACATGGTCGGCGCGCGGTTGTACTTCTCGGTAAAGGCCTTGATGAAGGCCTGGTTGGCCGGGTTGTCGGACTGCGGGTTCCAGCCGCTGACCACGTTCACGCCCTCGGCCACGTTGCCGGTAGCCGCAAGCATGCGTTCATCCATGGAGAACACCGGCACCACCATCGGAATGCTCTTCGCCAGGCCCGAGCTGCCGTACTGCTTGGCGAAGTTGATGCCGGCACCACCAGGATGGAACTGGAAGACGGCGTCCGGCTTCAGCGAGCGGATGCGCGCCAGCTCCACGGAGAAGTCCAGCTGGTTGAGCTTGGTGTAGATCTCGGTGACTTCGCCCTTGAAGGTGCGCTTGAACCCGGCCAGCGCATCGCGACCGGCCTGGTAGTTGGGTGCCAGAATGACCATCTTCTTGTAGCCCAGGTCGTTGGCGGCAACGCCGGCCATCTCATGGGGCACGTCGTTCTGGTAGGAGGCAGCGAAGTAGTTCGGCTTGCACTGCGCGCCGGCAAGGTTGGACGGTGCGGCGTTGGTGCTGATGTAGAAGCTGTCGCCTTGGGTGGCGCCGTTGACCACGGCGGCCAGCACGTTGGAGAACATCACGCCGGTATAGAGCGAGATGCCGTCCAGGCTCATGCGGTCGATGATCTGCTTGCCCTTGGCGGGTTGCAGGCCGTCGTCCTCGACCACCAGTTCCACCGGCACGCCGCCGAGCTTGCCACCTTCCTGGTCCATGGCCAGGCGGAAGGCATCGCGGGCGTCCTCGCCGAGGTAGCCGGCGGGGGTGGAGAGGGTGGTGATGAAGCCGATGCGCACAGGGTCCTGTGCCAGAGCGGGAAGGGAAGAGGCCAGTGCGGCCCCGAGCATCGCAAGGTTCAGAGTCGTTTTCATGGTTACCGCCTTGGTTGCGCAGTGCCGTCGTGACCCGGCCTGCTAGTTGTTGTGTGGGCAGTTGGTGAAGCAGGTGGCGCTAATGTGTTGTTATGGCTGTAGGAGCCAGCTTGCTGGCGAATGCGCGGTGCGTTCGCGAGCAAGCTCGCTCCTACAGGGGCGGCGGTGTGCCGCTCAGGTATTGCTCTCGGTGAACTTCTCGAAATACAGGTGGCCGTTGTCGATGCGGTTTTCCGTGAGCCAGGTCTTCACCGACTCGACCATCGGCGGCGGGCCGCACAGGTACATGTCGAAGGGGGCTTCGCGCAGGGCGGCAGCGTCGAAGTGCTCGGGTACGTAGCCGCGCTTGCCATTCCAGTCCTGGCCGTCGTCGCTGATCACCGGGGTGAAGCTGAAACCGGGGATGCGCTCGGTGTAGCCCCGGATGCGCTCCAGCTCGCAGAGGTCGGCCACCTGGCGCACGCCGTAGTAGAGGTGCACCGGCTGGCCGCAACCGCCACGCTCGGCGATCTCGTCGAGCATGCCGAGGAAGGCCGAGAGGCCGGTGCCGCCGGCCACCAGCAGCAGCGGCTTTTCGATATGGCGCATGTAGAAGGCACCCAGTGGGGCTTCGAAGCGGATCTCGTCACCCACCTTGCAGCGTTCGCGGATGTAGTTGCTCATGACCCCATCCGGCAGCAGGCGGATGAGGAACTGCAGCTGGTTCTGGGCATTCGGCTGGTTGGCGAAGGAGTACGAGCGTTTCGAGTCCGTGCCCGGCACCTGCAGCCGTGCGTACTGGCCGGGCAGGAAGTCCAGGCGCTGGCCGTCGACGCCGGCATCCAGGTGGAGGACGGCGGTGGTGGGCGATACCTGTTCCACAAAGGTGACGATGCCGCGTTCCTGCACGGTCTTCGACGCACCGCAGAGTGCGGAGTCGAAGTCGAAATAGAAGGAAGCGTCGGACTGCACGCGGGTCTGGCAGGTGAGCATTTTTCGCTGCGCCAGGTCCTGCTCCGACAGTGCCTCTTCGTCCACGTAGTCCATGGCGTAGCGGCCGGACTCGCAGCGGCCCATGCAGGTGCCGCAGACGCCCTCGCGGCAGTCCAGAGGAATGTTGATGCCGTTGCGCAGGGCGGCGTCGAGCAGGATTTCATTGCCCTGCACGGGGAAGAACAGGGTTTTGCCGTCGGCAAAACTGAAGGCGACCTTGTGGTTCATGGCGCGTACTTCCGGTGGATCAGAGGTGGTAGAAATCGAGCACCGAGTTGATGGTGTCGTTGAGCAGGACCATGTGCTTGCGGGTGATCTTCCAGCTCTCACCTGCCGGCTTGAGGTAGTAGGTCGCATGGCCGAAGAACTGCTCGCTCTGGCCCAGCCGGTAGTACAGGGTGTGCCAATTGGCCTTCACTTCCAGCTGGCCGTCGTCACGCTCGGTGATGCGCACGTTGCTGATCTGGTGCAGGGTGCGAGGCATCGGCACGGTCGAGGCGGCCTTGCCGGTGCGGATGCGGTACACGCGGTCTTCCAGGCCGGAGCGGTTGCTGTAGTAGATCAGCGACATGCCGCGCTTCGGGTCGGTGGTGTACTGGTGCTCGGACTCCCACTGCGGCAGGTGGTACTCGCACTGCTCGTCGAACAGTTCCAGGTAGGTGTCCCAATCCTGGGCGTCGCACAGGGCGGACTTGCGATAGAGGAACTGTTCGATCTGGTATTGCAGCTGCGGGTTCATGCCTGCACCTCCTGCAGTTTCAGGGCTTTCTGGTCCAGGCCCTGGAGCAGGAACCGCTGCCAGTTGCTGTGCTGGTTCACGTACAGGCCTTCATGGGTGAATTCGGTACCGGTCATCACCGGGGCGATGCCCAGGGTCTGGCTGTTCGGCGTGGCGCCGGTGACCCACTTGCCATAGCCACGGGAAATGTCGCTCCAGCGCTCCAGGCGCCCCTGGAAACCGCGTTGCTGTTCGCGGAATTCCACCAGGTCGTCGGGGGTGCCCAGGCCGGAGACGTTGAAGAAATCCTCGAACTGGCGGATGCGGCTCTCGCGGTCGGTGTCGGATTCGCCCTTCACGCCGATGCACTGGCTGATGATCTCGGTCTTGTTCCAGGCCACCGGGCGCACGATGCGCAGCTGCGAGCTGATCTGGTCCATGAAGAACAGGCTGGGGTAGATGTTCAGGTTGCGCAGGCGGTGCATCATCCACTCCGCCTTGGCCTGGCCGTATTCCGCCACCAGGCGCGGCATCACGGTGGCGTAACCGGGACGCACGGTGGGGTTGGGCATGTCGCTGAACAGCACGCTGTGGCCGTTATTGAAGGAGAACCAGCCATCGTCGGTCTCGGCATCACCGGCACCCAGCTTGCTGTAGTCCAACGTGCTGCTGGCGCCACCCTTGGCGGCGTTGACCTGCTGGCGGTGCTGCACGGTGGCGACGTAGTTGTAGTGCACGGTGCTGACGTGATAGCCGTCCAGGCCGTTCTCGTTCTGCAGCTTCCAGTTGCCGTCGAAGGTGTAGGTGGACTTGCCGGGCAGCACTTCCAGTTCACCGGTGGGCGACTGGGCCACCATCATGTCGAAGAACATCTTGGCGTCGCCGAGGAAGTCTTCCAGGCTGTCGGTGCCCGTGACGTCGAGGCTGATGAAGACGAAGCCCTTGTAGCTTTCGATGCGTGCTTTCTTCAGGCCACGGGTGGCCTTGTCGAAGCCTTCCGGGTACTCGCCGGGTGCCTTGACCTTCACCAGGCGGCCGTCGCTCTTGTAGCACCAGGCGTGGAAGGGGCAGGTGAAGGTGGACTGGTTGCCCTTGCCCACGCGGGTGAGGGTGGCACCGCGATGCTGGCAGGCGTTGATCAGGGCGTTCAGTTCGCCATTGCCATCGCGGGTGATGATCATCGGCTGGCGGCCGGCGCGCATCGTCATGAAGTCGTGGACGTTGGGGATCTCGCTCTCGTGGCAGGCGTAGATCCAGTTCTTCTCGAAGATCAGCTCCATCTCCAGGTCGAACAGTTCCGGCTCGGTGAACATGTCCCGGGCAATGCGGTACACGCCTTCGGCCGGACGGAAGTCCAGGCAGCCGCTGACGTACTCTCTCCACTGCGCAACGTTTTTATTCGAAGTATTCATGGGTGGCACCTTCCACATCGGGCGAAACAGTGGAGGCCATTAGAAGGAGCCGGGACTTCCCCGGTCTATCCGCTTGGTTGGCAAAGACACGCCGAAAATTTTGTGTCCGGTCGGCTGGCCGAAAGGCGCAGGGGGCCGGGTTTCCGGCGGATTTCGGGCGGTCGGAAAAAGCGGATAGCCTTTGTCCAGGAAGCGGATAGCGGCAAGGCCCTGAAGGGGAATTGAATCCACTCTGCCGGCAGGTTGGCGGGGCGCGGTAACGATCGCCTGGCCTGGATTGGCCCGAGGTAACGCAAAATCGTGAAAAGGGCGGATGGCTAGCCGATTCGCTCGCTGCGCGCTATCCGAAAAATTGGCAAAGACTATCCGCCGGTGCTGCGCGGGTAACCCTTTGCCTGCGCGCCCTTCCCACGTCAGGTAACACTGGGGCTTTTCGACTGCCCGGAGGTGTTCCATCGAGTGGCGCCGGTGAAGGCAGGCAACGCGCGCAACGAAGCGTTGCTGCGCGTGCTTCAGGACGTGGCAGCAAGGCTCTGGGATGAGGCGTCCAGACGCGCGGTCGGGTTCTTTGGAGTGACCCGTCCGGGGCCGCGAGGAACGGTTCTATCCGGAAAGTTGGCCAATGCTATCCTCGTTTTCTGCTCTTCGAAGGATCGTGCTGGCGTGGCATGGAGCTTGCGTGCTTCAACTCGACGCGCCGCTAGAGCGCGCATCTCCAATTGCCGTGTTGGGTGCCGCGTGATGAGTACGAAGAACCATCTTCATTTTCGAGACATATCCGCCGATCGCTACGATCTGGCCGGAGCCCGCTCCTGGATGTCGAACATTTGCGGCCCTCACCACTTGAAGGTGGCGAAGCCCGAACGCATCCAGTTCCACCACAGCGGCAATGTCCTGCCCTCGATGTCCACGACCCTGGGCTATGTGGAGTACGGCACCGACGTCACCATCGGCGTCGGTGAAGAGATGAACCTCAACTGCTACAGCGTCAGCCTGCCGCTCTGCGGCGAGCAGGAGCTGGCCAAATCCGGTCGCCTGCTGCATTCGGATCGCGATTGGGGCGTGATCGTCTCGCCCCACGAGCACCAGGAGCTGACCATCGGCGGCGACTGCCACAAGTTGCAGGTGGCCATTCCCCGTGCGGCCATGCAGCAGACCCTGGAAGACCTGCTGCAGCGCAGCGTGGACTTGCCCATATGCTTCCAGGCCGAGATGGACGCCGTGGATGGCGCGGCTGCGTCCTGGTGGCGCATGGCCCGGCACCTGATCGACGAGCTGGAGCGCAGCCGTGATCTCTACGGCCAGCTGTTCTTCACCCGCGACCTGGAAAGCGCGCTGATCAAGGGTCTGATCCTGGCCCAGCCGAACAACTATTCGGACGAGCTGCGCGAGCGCCTGGAGATCAAGCTGCCGCACTACCTGCTGCGCGCCCGCTCGTTCATCCAGGCCCATGCTCGCGAGGACATCTGCCTGGAAGATATCGAGCGAGCTGCCGGCGTTTCGCGCTTCAAGCTGTTCGAGGGCTTCAGGAAGTACTTCGACCAGTCGCCCATGGCGTACTTGAAGAAGCATCGGCTGACCGCCGTGCGCCAGGACATCCTCGAGGATCGCTCGCAGCGCAACATCTCCGAGATCGCCATGGCCTGGGGCTTCAATCACCTCGGGCGCTTCTCCAGCGAGTACCGCAAGTTGTTCGGCGAAACACCGAGCGCCACTGTCCAGCGGCTAGAGGCCAGACGCGGCCACAGCTTCTGAGGCGAGACCGCTCGTCGCCAACGCTTCGCGCCATTGTCGAGCGCACCCTTTGCCGGACGACCACTTGGGCGAGTTCCCTATCAACGTCTGGTTCAGGAGTGCGCACCATGAAAATCGACAATCACCCGGTGGTTTCCCGCGAAGAATGGCTCAAGGCCCGCGAGGCGTTGCTGCGCCAGGAAAAGGCCTTCACCCGCGAGCGCGACACGCTCAGTGCCGAGCGCCGTGCGCTGCCCTGGGTACGCATCGAGCAGGTCTACGCCTTCGAGGGACCGGATGGCTGGGAGACCCTGGCCGACCTCTTCGACGGGCGCAGCACGCTGGTGGTCTACCACTTCATGTTCGGTCCCGGCTGGAAGGAAGGCTGCCCGGGTTGCTCATTCCTCGCTGACCATATCGACGGTGCCAACCAGCACCTCAAACACCACGATGTGACGCTGCTCTGCGTGTCGCGGGCGCCCTTGCAGGAGTTCCAGGCGTTCCGCAAGCGCATGGGCTGGAATTTCAAGTGGGTGTCGTCCCAGGGCAGCAGCTTCAACCAGGACTTCGGCGTGGCCGCACGGCGCGAGGACATCGACGCCGGCACCGCGCGTTACAACTACGGCACCAGCAAGGACCCAGGCGAGGACATGCCAGGGCTCAGCGTGTTCTACCGCAACGAGGCGGGGCAGATTTTCCACACCTATTCAACTTACGCCCGGGGGTTGGACCTGCTGGTGGGCGCGTACAACTTCCTTGACCTGCTGCCCAAGGGACGGGACGAAGCGGAAATCATGGATTGGATGACCTACCACGACCGCTATGAAGAAGAGCCCTCCAAGGTACACAGCTGCTGCGCGGAGTAGCTTCTCGCAATTGTGGGGGCGAATTCATTGGCTATGTCTGCATGACGTGTTGCAGGCGGCTGCATTGCCAGCGAATGGCGGCGTTTCGCTGGCAAGCCAGCTCCTACAAGGCTCTTGGCCCGATGGTAAATCTCTCGCAACAGCTAACGCGGACATAGCCAACTCATTCGCCAGGCAGGCCAGAGGTCTGCTCTGCCTGGCCCCAGGGGCAACTGCGTTGCCCTTGGCGAATGAATTCGCCCCTACAGGAGGTTTACCGCCTCATGCCAGGGCCACTGCGGTGGCTATCGGTTTTTCCTTGCGCAACACCAGCGCGCACAGCGCCGGCAGGAACAGCAGGGTCAGCATGGTGCCCACCAGCACGCCGCCGATCAGCACGTAGGCCAGGGATGACCAGAATACCGAGAAGGTCAGCGGGATGAACGCCAGGGCGGCGGCCAGGGCGGTCAGCAGTACCGGGCGGGCGCGGCGGACGGTGGCTTCGATGATGGCTTCGCGCAGGGGGCGGCCGTGGGCCAGCTCCTGTTCGATCTGGTCGGTGAAGATCAGGGTATTGCGCATCAGGATGCCGCCGATGCCGATCAGGGCCAGGATGGCGTTGAAGCCGAAGGGCTGATTGAACAGCAGCAGCGCCGGGATGGCGCCTATCAGGCCCAGGGGCGCGGTGGCAAAGACCATGAACATCACGCCGAAGGAGCGCACCTGGAACATGATCACCACCAGGGTCAGCAGGATCATCACCGGGAACAGCACGGCGAGCGCCTTGTTGGCCTTGGCGCTTTCTTCCACCGGGCCAGCGATGGTCACCTTGTAGCCCGCCGGAAGCTTGGCGATCAGCGGTTGCAGCTGGGCGTACACGGCCTTTTCCACGTCCGGTGGCTGGGTGCCGGCAACGATGTCGGCGCGCACTTCGAATGTGGGTTCGCGGTCGCGGCGCTTGAGGATGGGTTCTTCCATCACAGGCTGGAAGCGGCCCACCTGTTCCAGCGGCACCGAGACGCCGGCTGAGTTGGTGATGGTCAGGCCTTCGATGCCGCCGAGGTTTTCCCGTTGGGCATTCAGTGCCCGAACCATCACGGCCACGGTGCGCGTGCCCTCGCGCACTTCGGTCACCGGGTTGCCGGTGAGCAGGGCGTTGAGCTGATTCTTGACTTCGTTGGGGGTGAAGCCGAGCAGGCGCAGGCGGTCCTGGTCCAGTACCAGGCGATAGGCGCTGCTGCGCTCGCCCCAGTCGACAAAGGTGTCGCGAGTCATGCTGTTGGCGGCGACCACAGCGCGGACGTCTTCGCTGATCTGGCGCAGGGTTTCGAGGTCCGGGCCGGAAACGCGGAACACGACTGGGAAGGGCACCGGCGGGCCGAACAGCAGTTGGGTGACGCGTACGCGTGCGGAAGGGAATTCACCCGCTTCGATGCGCTCACGCATGCGCGCCTTGAGGGCGTCGCGGGCCTCTGAGTTCTCCGTCTGCACGATAATCTTGGCGAAGGCCGGGTCCGGCAGTTCGGGATTCAGGGACAGGAAGAAACGCGGTGCGCCGCCGCCCACATAGGCGTCAACCAGCTTGGTCTGCGGTTCGTCCAGCAGGGCCTTTTCCAGCTGCTCGACCACGGCTTCGGTGGCCTTGAACGCGCTGCCCGGCGGCATATAGACCTCGACCAGCAGCTCGGAGCGGTCGGAGTTGGGGAAGAACTGCTTCTTCACCACGCCCATGCCCAGGCCGCTGAGCACGAAGGCCAGCACCACCAGCGCGGTGACCGACTTGCGATGGTTGACGCACCAGGTGACCAGCGCGCGCAGGCGCTGGTAGAGGCGGGTGGCGTAGAGCGCTTCATGGCCGCCGGGCACCGGTTTGATGTTCGGCAGCAGTTTCACCCCCAGGTAGGGCGTGAAGAACACCGCTACCACCCAGGAGGCGATCAGGGCGAAGCCGACGATCCAGAAGATGTTGCCGGCGTATTCCCCGGCGCCGGACTTGGCGAAGCCCACCGGCAGGAAGCCGATCACGGTTACCAGGGTGCCGGTGAGCATGGGCGCGGCGGTGGAGGTCCAGGCGAAGGTGGCGGCCTGCACGCGGTCCAGGCCTTCCTCCAGTTTCACCACCATCATTTCGATGGCGATGATGGCGTCGTCCACCAGCAGGCCAAGGGACAGGATCAGCGCGCCGAGGGTGATGCGGTCGAACTCGCGGCCGGTCATCAGCATCACCACGAAGACGATGGACAGGGTCAGTGGCACCGCTGCCGCCACCACCAGGCCGACGCGGAAACCCAGGGCCAGCAGGCTGATGAGCATGACCACGCCGAGGGCGACGAAGAATTTGAGCATGAACTCGTTGACCGCGATGCGGATCTTTTCGGCCTGGTCGGACACCTTGTCGAAGGTCACGCCAAGCGGCAGCCCGGCGTGGATGCGGTCTTCCTCGGCCTGCAGGGATTTGTCCAGCTCCAGGCCGTTGAAGTGCTTCTCCATGATCACGCCGAGCATCAGCGCCGGCTCGCCCTGGTGGCGGATGCGGTAGCTGGGCGGATCTTCATAGCCGCGCTTTACCGTGGCGACGTCGGCGATGCGCAGCAGTTTGCCGTTGGCGTTGATGGGCACATTCTCGATCAGCTTCAGGCTGTCGAAGGCACCGTCCATGCGGATATAGGCGCGCGGGCCGGCGGTTTCGACGAAGCCGGCCGGAGCCACGCCGTTCTGTTTGGCCAGGGCTTCGAATATCTGCTCGGGCTTGAGGCCCAGGGTCGCCAGGCGCTCATAGGAGAACTCGACGAAGATGCGCTGGGCCTGTTCGCCGAGGATGTTGACCTTCTTTACGCCGGGCAGGTTGAGCAGGCCCTGGCGCAGCTCCTCGGCCATCTGCACCAGTTGGCGGTGGGGCAGTTGCTCGGCTTCGAGGGCATAGAGGGCGAAGTAGACATCGGAGTATTCGTCGTTGAAGAAAGGCCCGATCACGCCTTGCGGCAGGCGCTTGGCCTCGTCGGAGAGCTTCTTGCGGGTCTGGTAGAAGAGCTCCTGGATGTCGCCCGGCCGGGTGGAATCGAGGTACTGGAGCTTCATCGAGACGAAGCCGGGTTGGGCGATGGTTTCCACCCGGTCGTAGAAGTCCAGTTCCTGCAGGCGCTTTTCCAGGCGGTCCGCCACCTGCTCCTGCATTTCCCGCGCGGTGGCGCCGGGCCAGGCGGCGGTGATGGTCATGGTCTTGACCGTGAAGGACGGGTCTTCGGCGCGCCCCAGCTTGCTGAAGGCAATGGCGCCGGCGACCAGGGTGGCGATGATCAGGAAGAGGGTGACGGCGCGGTTCTGCACCGCGAAGGCCGAGAGGTTGAAGCGGCTCATCTCAGTGCTCCAGGGCCAGCGACGGCGCCGGCAGTTCGCGGATGCTGTCGCCGGTGTTCAGCAGATGGGCACCGAGGGCGACGATGCGCTCGCCTGGTTGCACGCCACCTTCCAGCACCGCCTCTTCCTGCTCCAGACGCACCACACGTACCGGGCGTAACTCCACTTTGTTGTCCTTGCCAATCACCCAGACACCGGCGCCCTGGCCCTTGTCGTGCAGGGCGCCCAGCGGCACGCGCACCAGCTTTTGCTGGGCCGCGCCATCCAGGCGCAGGGTGACGGTGGAGCCGATGGCCAGGGCGGCCGATTCCCCGCCCAGGGTGTAGCGAGCACGGAAGGTGCGCGTGGTGGCGTCCGCTGCGGCGGAGAGTTCGCGCAGGGTGGCGGGCACCGCTTCAGCCGCGGCGCCGTAGGGATAGGCGCGGGCCGCGTGGCTGGCCAGGGCGCGCTGGGTTTCCGGGATGTCGATCACGGCCTCGCGCGCGCCGTCATGGGCGAGGCTGGCGACCACCTGACCTTCGGCGACCACCTGGCCGCGGTCCACGCGCACGTCGGTGATCACACCGTCGGCGTCGGCCTTCAAGGTGGAGTAGGCGCGGCGGTTTTCCACCTGGGCGGCTTCGGAGGTGGCCGCGGCTTGCTCGGCCTGGGCCACCCGCAGGCGTGTGGCGGCCTGATCGAATATCTGGCGGGAAACAGCGCCGGTGCCGGCCAGCCGGCGGTAGCGGGATTCGTCATCGCGTGCCTGACGCAGTTCGGCTTCGGCGGCGGTAACGCGGTTACGCGCGGCGCGCAGGGCCAGTTCGAAGTCGGTGTTATCCAGTACCAGCAGCACGTCGCCACGCTTGACGCGAGTGCCCGGGTCCACCTTGCGGGCGATCACCTTGCCGCCGACGCGGAAACCCAGGTCGCTGGCGGTACGCGCTGCCACCACGCCGGTGTAGAGGGCGTCCTGCTGGGCGGCGGCCTGCACCTCGGCCACCAGGACAGCGCGCGGCTGCGGCGCCGAGACGCTGGTGTCGGCCTGACTGTTGCAGCCACTCAGGGCCAGCAGTGCGGCAGGAATCAGGGCGAGAAGGGCGGCGTGCGAACGGTTCATGGAGCGATCCTCTGGTTCGGCGGCACAGGGCGGAAATACCGTGGGTCGAAAATATGATATGCATAATCTAATTTTGTGTATATATGTCACTCGTAATTTAAATCGTCAGCCCAAGGGCGAAGCGACCAACGGAGGTGCATGCGATGAACAACGAACAGTACGTAGTAGAACGCGTCGCGGACTGCGGTTCGCCGTCCGTGGTCAGCAACGACGACTGGCAGGCGCTGGAGTGGCAACTAATGGCCCTGGCGCTGGAAGCCGAAGAAGAAGGAGTCCGCGCATGAGCCCGTCACGTCTGCTGCTGGTGATCCTCATGGTGCTGACCGCCATGGGCGAGATATCCACCCAACTGATCATTCCCGCCCTGGGCCACATTGAGCAGGGCCTGGGCGCCGCCCATGGTGCCAGCCTGGCCGCGTTGTCCGCCTTCGTCGCCGCCTTTGGCGTCGGGCAGTTGCTGCTCGGTCCGCTGTCCGACCGCATCGGCCGTCGTCCGGTGCTGATCGGTGGACTGAGCCTGTACCTAATCGCCACGGCCTGGATGCTGCTGGCCGACAGCATGACGGGCTTCATTCTCGGGCGCGTGGCCCAGGGCCTCGGCGCTTGCGCTGCGCTGGTGTTGGCGCGGGCCATCGTGCGCGATGTGTGGAAGGCCCAGGCTGCGCCGGCCCTGGCCATGACCGTGATCGGCATGCTCAGCGCCATTGCCCTGGCCCCGATGCTGGGCGGCCTGCTCACTCAATGGGGCGGCTGGCACGCGCCCATCCTGGCTTCGCTGACCATTGGCAGCCTGGCGCTGCTGGCGGTGTTGGCCTTCTACCGCGAATCCAACCCCAGCCTCGACCCCAAGGCCGGCCATCCGGCAACCCTGGCGCGGGACTACTTCGATCTGCTCAAGCAGCGCTCCAGCCGTGCCCTGGCGTTCACCCTGGCGGGCACCTACGGGGCAATGTTCGCGGTCGTGGCCGGTTCCTCGGCTGTCTATATCGGCCTGTTGGGGCTGAGCGCGGCCGAGTACGGCCTGGCCTTCGGGGCCACCATTTCCGGCTTGATCGCCGGGGCGTTGTTCACCCAACGCAAGATCATGCAACTGGGCCCGCAGCGTATCGTCGGCATCGGCGTGAGCCTCGTCGCAACAGGGGCCCTTGCCACCTTGCTGGTGCATGCCACGCTCGGGTTATCGGTGCTCGGCCTCTCGCTGCCGCAGGTGCTGGTGACCCTGGGCGGTGGCATGCTGATCCCTGCATCGGTAGCCGGCGTGGTCATGCCCAATGCCCACCGCGCGGGTCTCGCCGCCGGCCTGATGGGTTTCGCCCAGATGCTCGGCGCCACCTGCAGCGGCCTCCTGCTCGGCGCCCTGCAGGATGGCACCGCCTGGCCGATGATCGGCCTGCAGTCGCTGTTCGCCCTGGCCGCCATCAGCGGATTTGCCCTGATGACTCGCAAGCCGCGCAGCGCAGCGGTATCGGCGGCGGGGTAGGGAGATCGACTCGGGAAGGGCGGATGGATTCGCCCTTGCGGTGATCCACTGGCGGACAAGGGGACGGCTCGCCGGACACACGGACCGGTCGAGTTTGAGCGGTGATTGGCGAGCAGTAGCGTCTAACTACCAAACAGGCCGGTCAGCAACAGCGCGCTCAAGGTGGGTTTCCTTATTGCTCGATTCCTGGGGCGATCAAGGTGCGACAGAACCTGGTTCGCTTGTCATGTCAGGTTCATGGCGATGCACGAATATACGGTTTGCCGGATGTTTTGGATGGAGTAGGGAAGCACAAGTGCTCGGGTCAGTGCTGGTTAATGACCTTGCTGGCGAGTCGATCACTGCTTAGATCGGCTGTTGCGGTTTGATGGCTTTACCTGATATTCGAAAAAATCATATATTTGAAAAACCATATCTATCTGAAAAATGGCCATGATTTCCAAGACCCGGTGACCAGCAGCAGGCCCGGCGCCTTCCGCCACACCGTTCACGAAATCCATGAACGCATCAAGATGTTCGTTCTGGTGAAAACCAAACGTTGAGACCGCTATGGCCGACCATCTGACCCCCACCACCGTATTCAAATGCCTGGCTGACGAAACCCGCGTTCGCCTGATGCTACTCATCACCCGCGAGGACGAGTTGTGTGTCTGCGAACTCACCTGTGCGCTGGATGAGAGCCAGCCGAAGGTCTCCCGTCACCTGGCGCAACTGCGCACCTGCGGGCTATTGGCGGATCGCCGCCAGGGCCAGTGGGTCTACTACCGCCTGCATCCCAACCTGCCCGACTGGGTACACCGCGTGCTGACTACGGCGCTGGACGCCAACCGGCACTGGCTGAGCCCCGACTCGAAGCGCCTGGAAGGCATGGGCGACCGTCCCGAGCGCGTCGCTGCCTGCTGTTGAGCACGGGCTGAGCAGCCAGTCGAGCGATGCCCAAACGTTCTATCTGATCCACGCATTTCTTCGAGAACACGAGCATGAGCATCAAAATTGGTATCAACGGTTTCGGTCGTATCGGTCGCCTGGCGCTGCGCGCTGCCTGGGACTGGCCGGAGTTCGAGTTTGTCCGCATCAATGACGTCGCGGGTGACGCCGCCACCCACGCCCATCTGCTGAACTTCGATTCGGTTCACGGCCGCTGGCAGCACGAAGCCAGTGCCGAAGGCGACTACGTGGTGATCGGCGGCAAGCGCATCCAGGTCACTGCCAACAAAGCCATCGCCGACACCGACTGGTCTGATTGCGATCTGGTGATCGAGGCCAGCGGCAAGATGAAAACTGTTGCCGTGCTCCAGGCCTATCTGGACCAGGGCGTGAAGCGGGTGGTGGTCAGTGCGCCGGTCAAGGAGAAGGGCGCGCTCAACGTAGTGATGGGGGTCAACCAGCACCTGTTCGACCCGGCGCAGCACCGCATCGTCACCGCCGCGTCCTGCACCACCAACTGCCTGGCGCCGGTGGTCAAGGTGATCCACGAAAACCTCGGCATCCGCCACGGCTCCATCACCACCATCCACGACCTGACCAATACCCAGAGCATTCTCGACCAGCCGCACAAGGACCTGCGCCGCGCCCGTGCCTCGGGAATGAGCCTGATTCCCACCACCACGGGGTCGGCCACCGCCATCGCGGAGATCTTCCCCGAGCTGCGCGGCCGCTTGAACGGCCACGCCGTGCGGGTGCCGCTGGCCAACGCATCCTTGACCGACTGCGTGTTCGAAGTGGAGCGCGCAACCACGGTCGAAGAGGTCAACCAGCTCCTCAGGACGGCGTCGGAGAATGAACTGAAGGACATCCTCGGCTATGAAGAGCGTCCGCTGGTGTCCATCGACTACCGCACCGACCCGCGCTCGTCGATCATCGATGCACTGTCGACCATGGTGGTCAACGGCACCCAGGTGAAGCTCTATGCCTGGTACGACAACGAGTGGGGCTACGCCAATCGCACTGTCGAGCTGGCCCGGCTGGTCGGTCTGGCCGGTTGATAGCACCGGTAGCCCGGATGAAATCCGGGAATGCCTCGAAGCACATTTCCCCGGATTGGTATCCGGGCTACCCGCCAGGAGTGGAACCCGATGAAGGCGTTGTCCAGCCTTTCCCCTGATGTGCGCCAGTACCTGCTAGTGACCGGCAACTACTGGGCCTTCACCCTCACCGACGGCGCATTGCGCATGTTGGTGGTGCTGCACTTCCACAGCCTGGGCTACACGCCACTTCAGATCGCTGCGCTCTTCCTGTTCTACGAGATCTTCGGTGTCATCACCAACCTGGTGGGCGGTTACCTCGGCGCGCGCGTGGGGCTGAACCGCACCATGAACATCGGCCTCGGGATGCAGGTCATCGCACTGCTGATGCTCACGGTGCCCGCCGCCTGGCTCACCATCCCCTGGGTGATGGGCGCCCAGGCGCTGTCGGGCATCGCCAAGGACCTAAACAAGATGAGCGCCAAGAGCTCGATCAAGCTCCTGGTGCCGGACAGCCAGCAGGGCACGCTCTACCAGTGGGTGGCGATCCTCACCGGTTCAAAAAACGCGCTAAAGGGCGTGGGTTTCTTCCTGGGTGGTGCGCTGCTTGCCCTGCTGGGCTTCACGGGCGCGGTCCTGGCCATGGCGGTCGTGCTGAGCCTGATCTGGCTCGGCAGTCTGGTGCTGCTGAAGAAGGATTTGGGCAAGGCCAAGGCCAAGCCGAAGTTCCGCGACATGCTGTCCAAGAGTCGGGCCATCAACATCCTCTCGGCGGCCCGGCTGTTCCTCTTCGGCGCCCGCGACGTCTGGTTCGTGGTCGCGCTGCCGGTGTACCTGAGCACCGTTTTCGGTTGGGACTTCTGGCTGGTCGGCGGCTTCCTCGCCGCGTGGGTCATCGGCTACGGCATCGTGCAGTCCGTCGCGCCGGCCATCACCGGCAAACGGCGTGGGCATGTACCGGGCGGCCGCGCGGCCTTCCTCTGGGCAAGTTTGCTGGCGGCGTTACCCGCGGCCATTGCGGTTGGCCTTTCAAGCGGCTGGTCGGCCCAGGTGGTGCTGTTGGGTGGGCTGATGGTGTTCGGTGCGCTGTTCGCCGTGAACTCCTCCCTGCACAGCTACCTGATCGTCAGCTATGCCAAGGAAGACGGCGTATCCCTGGACGTGGGCTTCTACTACATGTCCAACGCGCTGGGGAGGTTGATCGGAACCCTGCTGTCCGGCTGGATCTACCAGGCCTATGGGCTGGAGGCGTGCTTGTGGGTCTCCACTGTTTTCGTGGTGTTGGCCGCATCCATCTCCATCGGCTTGCCTAGGCACGCCCAGAACCTGCAGTCGGCGTGACGGCGTTATCGCTGAAGCGATTCTGCGCAAGGCTGGGTTTGAGAGGCGGCAGGCGGGAAAGGCGACCAAACCCCTGGCATCAGCGGCCAAGTGATCAAAGGGTCTTCGCCATCTCGGCAGTGCCCGCCCAACCCAATCCCTCATACACCGGCTTGCCGGCCTTGGTTGCGTGCAGCACGGCGAAACTCAAACCGCGTTGGGCGAACTCGGCTTCCGCGAGCTTCATCAGGGCCGAAGCCAAGCCCCGGCGCCGGTAGGCAGGTTCAACGAAAACATTCAGCACATAGCCGCGCTGGTCAGAGGTTGGATGGGACGGATGAGGGGGCCAGTCGATACTCATCAGGCCAATCGACGCCGCAGGCTGCTCGGCGTCCATCAGCGCGAAACCGTAGTAGCGACCATCAAGCAGGCGTTGCTGCAGCCAGGGCCGGAAATGCTCGGTCATCAGGCGCAATTTCGAGGGGTCGCCTTCAGCCTCGAGGAACATCGTCTCGCGGTGCACGCAGATGATCTCAAGGTCATCGGGCCTGAGCCGGCGAGCCGTCAAGCCTGCAAAGTCGATGTTGCCGGGTATGTCGTTCATCGCGGGCACCTGGACGGAAAAATCCAAATCTAGGGCGGGCGGGCACGAGGTGACAGACACAGATTGGATAAAAGCACGTCATACAGCGGTCGTGGCACTCAGCCTCCGCCGCGCTCTGCACCAAGCTACGGTTCGCAGTTCAGGCAAAGGCGCCGCCAATGGGCGGCGCCTTTGTTTTCAGATTCGCCACCAGCTCGGCAGGCAGCTGAGGCTTTGCGGGGCTTGCTGTGTTGCGAAGTGGGGGAGCTCTTCGAGGGGTATCCAGAGTCTTCCTTGCCATTCCAGCTGGCTTTGCCGCAGGCCGTCCCATTTCATCAGTACGCGCCTGGGTTGGCTGGGGGCGAGGTTTTCGGCGTCGCGCAGGGTGGGGAAGAACTCGTGGTCGAGCCAGTAGCGGAGGCTGCGGTTTTCCGGGCGGTGGTAGCGGCAAAGGGTGCGGTAGGTGGCGGACTGGCTGATGACGGGCACGTTTTCTTCGTTGCCGGTGGCGTAGAGGAAGCGCAGGGCCTGGCGCTGGTCGGGGTCCATCTGGTCGCAGAGGCGCTGGTGGTGCTTGTGGCCGATGAGCCGGGCGAAGTCGAAGGCGCTGGTCCAGGGCTGGCCGTCGATCATCACGCCGCGCAGAGGGCGGGTGTAGCCGTGGAGGGTGATGGGGGTAAATGCTTCATGCATGGGTGTAACTCCTGGGACTGGTTGAGGAGCTACCGTCGTTCGCTGTCAATCGAAGGGCGGCAGACCGCGCGGGGTTGACAGACCGGGTCCAGGATCCGGCAGATCACGAGGATCTCCCCACGCGATCTGCCATGAAGCGTTGCAGCACATACTGCACGCGTATCAGAGCCTGCAAAGAACCTTCGCTGTTCCTCGCATGCACCGATTGGCGCAATCGCGCCTGGACAACGGGCTGTCAAACCCGGGCACGGGATTGACCGTGGCGGACCGGAACACTATCGAGCGCGCTTGTAGGCCCTCAAGGTTACTGGTGTGTGGGAAATTTCACTGTAGGACGGCGAAAGCGGATGGGGCGCAGGTGTGTAGGCCGAGGGCCCGCGATTAGCCGGTGATACCGAGCCCGGCCGATCAGTCCTCACCCCCGGTCCAAACATCCCGAGGGGAGAGGGGGAGTGAAGCGGCGCTCAGCTGTACAACCAGCGCTCCAGCTCTTCCAGGTTGGCCGCGACTATCTGTTGGGCCACGGCCTTGGCCTGCAGCTTGTTCGGGTCGATCTGGTAGCGCTGCAGCACGTACTGCACCAGGGCGCCACGGGTATTCAGCACCAGGCGGCCGTCCTGCATGCCGTAGTCGACTTCGATAAGGGCCTTCTGCGCCGGTTTCAGGCGCGGGTCCGGCTCGATGATCACCTGCACCTGGGTATTCCAGCCTTCGTCCTGCTCGCGGCTGTGTTCCGAGGCGTCTAGCAGCTCTGGCACGCCACGCAGGCGGCTGAGGACGAAGTCGCGGTAGGCGCGGTTCTTCTCGCAGTAGGCGCGTACATGCCAGCGCATGCCGGTGTAGACCAGGGTGTGCGGGGCGATCAGGCGGATTTCCGGTGTGGGGTTGGCCAGGGAGACGTACTCGGTTTCCAGCCGCAGCCCTTCCCGACAGGCCTTGAGCAGCGGCCGCAGCACTTCGGGGCGTACCGAGCGGTCCGGCACCTTGAGCACGTCGGTGTGGGCGTAGGCCAGGGCCAGGCCCTCGATATGGGGCGCGCGCTCGTGGTTGTGGTTGAGCAGGTGGAGATAGGCATCGGCGCTGTCGTCGATGAACAGCGGACGGAACTGCTTGCTGGGGACATAGCCTTTCAGGTGCTTGTCATATGTCAGGTTTTTGGGCGCATGTTCACCGATGTAGGTGTTGATGTCCTTGGACGCCTGTTGGCGGCTGATGCCGAAGCTCTGCATCAGGTGATTGGTGGTCAGGCGCCCCTCCCACCAGACAACGGTCTCGATCAGGCGGTAGCGCAGGGCCAGGTCCCAGCGCACGTGTTCGATCGACTGCTTGCGTTTCATGGCGTGCCTCCATCCGTGCCAAAAGTTTACCTGTACACATCCACATTCTAGACCTGTCTTGTGACGCTACATATCTTTTCGTCATCGGGCAAGACGGCCCATTCTGGAGACAGGGATGAACGCAATGGAACTGGCCTGGGCCTTGCTCGGCGGTGCGATCCTGCTGATTGTGCTGTTGATGCTGGCCCTGTTCTGGCAGGAACTGCGGGTGCGCTACGGGCAGGAGGCGCTGGCGGACATGCGTCGGCGTCTGGAGGGGCTGCAAGCCGCCAACGAGGCGCTGCGTCGGGAAAACCGCGAACTGCGCGCGGCCTTGCAGGCGACTGGCCAGTACTTGACCAAACCGTCTGCGACACCGGGATAGCTATCCCCGCCAGCCTCGGCGACGACAGGGGAGCGGGGCCTTAAGATCGCGCCATCGATGAGAGCATCCATCGCCGCTGGCCTGAATCATGAAGATCCATCCTCTGCCTCCCTTGAACAGCCTGGTCGCCTTCGAGGCTGCCGCCAGGCACCTGAGCTTCACGCACGCCGCGAGCGAGCTGAATGTCACCCAGGGCGCCATCAGTCGCCAGGTACGTCACCTGGAGGAGTACCTGGGCAAGCCGCTGTTCGAGCGTGGCACGCGTACCATTCACCTTACGCCCACGGGCAGCCGCTACTACGAAACCGTGCGCGACAGTCTGCTGCATGTCGCCCGTTCCACGGATGAAATCCGTCATTGGCGTGGTGACCAGCAGGTGACGGTGGTCACCAGCACGGCGCTGGCGGCGCACTGGCTGCTGCCGCGTGTGCCGCAGTTCAAGAGTCGATTCGAAGACATCGACCTGCGCATCGTCGCTGACGATCAGGTCAGGGACTTTTCCCGCCTGGAGTGCGATCTCGCGCTCTACTACTGCAGCAAGCCGCCCAAGGACATGCGGAGTACGCCATTGTTCGCCGAAGAAGTCTTCCCCGTATGCAGCCCGGCCTACCTGGCACGCCACCCGCAATTGACGACGGTGGACGGGCTGGCCGATTGCACCTGGCTCTGGCTGGAGGCCACCCAGCGTGACTGGATCGGCTGGCCGGAATGGCTTGATCGACTCGGCCTTGGCCCGCTGATGCCGCGCCAGCGGATCAATATCAACAGCTACAGCCTGCTGATCCAGTCGGCCCTCTGCGGACAAGGGGTCGCGCTGGGCTGGCATCAGCTGGTGGATGACCACCTGCTGACCGGCGCCCTGGTGCGACCGAACAGCCTCGCGCTGAAGACCGAGGGGAGTTTCTGCCTGCTGGAGCGCGCCGGTCCGGGCAGTCCGAGGCAGAGCGTTCGGCAGTTCCGCCAGTGGCTGACGGAGAGCGTGTGACCTGGGGCGCCAGCACGACCGTAGGATGTGGCAGAGCGCAGCGAAACCCATGCTGTTAGCAGCCAATGGGTTTCGCATCGCGGCGAGTCAGACCTGTTTACGCGCAGTGAGGGCGCCCGCTGGGTCGGCGTTGCGCTGGGTCTGGCCGCTGGCGAGGGCGTCCACCAGGTGGGGCGCCTGTCCGGTGAGGCGACGTCCGCCCGGATGGCCGGGCAGGGCGCCCAGCGGCTCTTCGCGCAGGCAGCGCATCAGCGTGTAGCTGAGCAGCAGGACGAACAGCGCGATGGGCAACCCGGCGGCGATGCTGGCCATCTGGATCGCCGTCAGCCCGCCAGCCAGCAGCAGGGCAATGGCGATACCGGCCTGGAGCACGCACCAGACCAGGCGGATGCTCTTGGGAGGATCGACGCTGCCGTTGGAGTTGAGCGTGCAGAGCACCTGGGTGCCGGAGTCTGCCGAGGTGATGAAATAGGTCGCCAGAAGGATGCAGATCAGGATGCTCAGCGCCTTGCCCAGCAGCCCCGTATCAATTCGGTCCATCAGCACGAACATGGCCGAGGTGGTTTCCCGCTGGGTGGCCTGCAGCACGCTGCCGCCCTTGAACTCGGCCTGAAGGCCGGTCAGCTCGCCAGCGGCGACGCGCTGCTCGTGCTGGAGGCGGTCTTCCTGTTCGGCCTTGAGTGCCGATCCGCCGAACACCGACATCCAGACAATGGTGACCAGGGTCGGCACCAGCAGCGCACCGACGATCAGCTCGCGAGCGGTACGGCCCTTGGATATCCGCGCGATGAACAGGCCGACGAAGGGACCCCAGGTCAGCCACCAGGACCAGTAGAACGCGGTCCACAGGTTCTGCCAGCCGTCGTCCTTCTGGGCGTCGCTCCAGAAGCTCAGGTGCATGATGTTCTGTGCGTAGTCGCCGGTGCTTTCCAGCATGAGGTTGAGGATGTAACGGGTCGGCCCCAGGCAGAGCACGGCGGCCACCAGGACGACGGAGAGGATCATGTTCCACTCCGAGAGAATCTTCATGCCGCGGGACACGCCGGCCATCACGGAAAGGGTAGTGACCAGGCTGATGGCAATCACCAGGCCCACCTGCACATTGAGGTTCACCGGTAGATCGAACACCTGGGCCAGGCCTGTGTTCATCTGCACCACCCCCATGCCCAGGGAAAGGGATACGCCAAAGGCCGTGATCACGGCGGCGGTGATATCCACAGCATGGCCGAGCGGCCCATGGATGCGTTCGCCGATCAGCGGGTAGAGAATCGAGCGCATGGTCAGCGGCAGGCCCTTGCGATAGGCAAAGTAGGCCAGCGCCAGGCCGACGATGGTGAAGATTGCCCACGGATGCAGACCCCAATGGAACAGGGTGATGCGCATGGCGGTCGTGGCGGCTTCGTCACTCAGCCCTTGGGCGAAGGGGTTGCCGGCGTAGTGGGACATGGGTTCGGCCACTGACCAGAAGATCAGCCCGATGCCCATGCCGCCACTGAACAGCATGGCAATCCAGGAACCGAAGCTGAATTCGGGCTCGTCCTCGTCACGCCCGAGCTTGATATGCCCGAAGCGGCTCATGGCCAGGTAGATCAGCAGCCCCAGCACGCCCGTGACCAGGGCCAGGTAGAACCACTTGAACTGCTGCAGGACGAAGCTGGAAGTGGCCTTGAACACGTCTCCCGCCTGTTCGGCCTGCAGCACACAACTCACGACGAAGGTGATCACAATCAGCACCGAGCCGAGCGTCACCGTGGGATTGAGGCCCTTGAACAGGCCCGATTCTGCACGCATCTACATCCCCTTTTGTTCTTGTTCAAGGGTTTCTACGGGGCGCAAGGGCCCAATCTAGAGCGACAAAATGGGGCTAGAGGGGATTGTCGGACAACTCATTTTTCGTCATGCCTCGATGATATTTCGGCATGGGTGACGCCTTCGTGGCCGTGCTACTGCGTGGGTTGAAGCCCACCATCGTCATCCCCGCCCAAGCCACCAGCAACCTGGTTCAGAGTGCCTTGCCGCTACTCGCCACCGTCGGCTTGAGCGCCCGCGCCACTTCGCCCTGGATCTTGTAGGCCGGTGCTTCTACCGCGTCGTAGTCGCGGGTGTAGCGGCGGGCGAAATCTGCCACGCCCCAGTCCAGGTATTGCTTCACGTGGTGGAGTTCGTGGGCCCACAGCGCGACGTTGTTCTGCGCGTCGTCCTCGTTGCGGAAGACGATCACGTCCACCAGGGTCACCGCTTCCACGTCGGGGTTCTGCATCAGGGTGTTGGCGGCATTCATCTCTGTGTCGACGCCCACCTTGTAGCGCGCCGTGTCCAGCACCCGCAGGTCGTAGTAGGGCTCCAGCTGCGCGCGGATATGCAGCGGAATCGGCTGCAACTGGGTGGCAAGCATGTTGCTTCGAGATTGCACAATCCACTGCTGCAGGCTGGTGGCGGCCACTTGGTTGACGCTTTCCAGCAGCGGCGCCATATCGCCCTGGGCACCTGGCGCACAGAAGCAGGTCACCACGCACACCTGCGATTGCCCGGCGGGGCAGGCGAGGGCAGCGGTGGACATGAAGGACAGGGCGAGAATGGTCTGGTGAAGCAATGTACGAGCGGATACAGCGAACAAGTGGCCTCCCGGAGGCGCTGACGGAGCGCACCATTATGGACAGCGGCGGCGGGGATTGGTTGCGCAATCCCCATCCGGCTGTCGGCCAGGCGTCGAGCGGAAGAATGTCGATCTGGTTGCGTGCCGTGAACTCGCAATTGCGTCCCACCACGTCTTCCCCCATGCTCCTCCCTGTCCCGCCTTGGTATGCCTAAGTCCATGAAAAACATAGCGATGGTGTTGTATCCGGACTTCCTGCTCCTGGACATCGCCGGCCCTCTGGAAGTCTTCTCGATCGCCAATCGCTATCTGGCACCGGACAAGCACTACCGCATCACCATCATTGGCACCGAATCCGGCCCCCTGCGTGCGTCCAACGGCGCGCTGATGCAGGCGGAGTTCACCCTCGAACAGGCCACGGGCAGCTACGACCTGCTGTTGGTACCCGGTGGCCCCGGTGCCTACAACCACCAGCATCCCGAGCTACTGAGCTGGCTGCGCGGCGCGAGCGAGCGGGTCGGGCGTTATGGCTCCATCTGTACCGGTACCTTCATCCTCGGCCATGCCGGCCTGCTGGACGGCTATCGGGTGACCACCCACTGGCATTACACGGAGCGCCTGATCAAGGCCTTCCCCAAGGCGCGTGTGGAGACCGACCAGATCTTCCTCGAGGACCGCCGCCTCGTGACCTCGGGTGGTGTCACCGCCGGCATCGACCTGGCGCTGTCCATGGTGGCCCTGGACCATGGCCGCAAGGTCGCCCTGGACGTCGCCAAGGTGCTGCTGGTGGTCATGAGCCGGCAGGGCGGGCAGGCTCAGTTCAGCCCGTTGGTGGCCAACATCACCACCCATGAGACGCCCATCGGTCGGGTTCAGAACTACGTGCTGGAGCACCTTGACGAGTCATTCAGCATCGCGCGGATGGCCGAGATCGCCGCCATGAGTCCGCGCCACTTCGCCCGTCTGTTCGCCCGCGAAGTGCAGATGACGCCCATGGAGTTCCTGCAGAATGCCCGTATCGACCAGGCCCGTAGCCTGCTCGAGTCCAGTGATCTGCCACTGAAGACCATCGCCTTCCGCAGCGGCTTTGGCAGCGTACGACTGATGCGCCAGCGCTTCGTCGAGCGGCTGGGGCTGACCCCCTTGCAGTACCGCCTGCAGTTCAGCTGAGTGAGCGCGTGTCCGCATTGGGCACTTCGATGTCCGTACCCGGCCCCGCCGCGCGGTTGTCGCCCAGTCTCCACGTGACAAGATAAAGCCATTCGTCGAGAGCCGGGCGCACGTCTGCCCATGCGGCCGCGTGCGCGCACCGGTGATGAACGGGTGTTCGACTGCCAACCTGGCACTGCCGTGCTGCTGGCCATGGCCTACATTCAATCGAGCCTGGAAATTCCTGCCAGACCCACCCCATCACCACGACACCGATTCCTCCACCAGGATGGCTCCATGAACCGAAACGAATTGCGCCGCGTCGATCTCAACCTGCTGGTGGTGTTCGAAGCCCTGATGTTCGAGAAGAACGTGACGCGCGTGGCTGAGAAGCTCTTCCTGGGCCAGTCCGCGGTGAGCGCCTCGCTGGCGCGCTTGCGCGATCTCTTTGATGACCCGTTGCTGATCCGCCAGGGACGCGGCATGGAGTCGACGCCCAGGGCGCAGGCCATCCTCAAGGAACTGCGTCCGGCGCTGGATGCCATTTCCGGAGCTGTGAGCCGTGCCCGGGAGTTCGACCCCTCCAGCAGTCGAGAGGTGTTCCGCATCGGCCTCTCCGACGATGCCGAGTTCGGCTTGTTTCCCGACCTGCTGCGGCGGCTGCGCGAAGAGGCGCCAAGTATCAAGGTGGTGGTGCGCCGGGTGAACTACCTGCTGATCCCCTCGCTGCTGGCCTCCGGGGAGATTTCCGTGGGAGTCAGCTACACCCAGGACCTGCCGGCCAATGCCAAGCGCCGCAAGCTGCGGGACATCCCCTGCAAGGTGTTGCGTGGCGACGACCGGCCTGAGCCACTGACCCTGGACGATTACTGCGAGCGGCCCCATGCCATGGTGTCCTTCTCCGGGGACCTGTGCGGCAACATCGACCTGGACCTGCAGCGGGTGGAGCGCAGCCGTAACGTGGTGCTGGCGGTGCCACAGTTCAGTGGCCTGCGCTCGTTGCTGGCGCGCACCGAGCTGATCGCCACCGTGCCCGACTACGCCGCCTGCGCGCTGGTGGAAGGCACCTGCCTGCGTGCCGAGGATCCCCCATTTCCAATCGCCCCTGCCGAACTCTCCATGGTCTGGAGTGGCGCGCATGACAATGACCCGGCCGAGCGCTGGCTACGCAATCACATCTACCAGCACATGTCGCGCTCGTTGCATGAGTTGGGTGAGCCGGAAGCCTTCTAGTACGGCTGTTCCAGTGCGAGACAGTACCTATGTGCAATCGACTTTCGCCGGGGCACGGCATGCTCGTGGTCCGACCTGTGCCACCGCTCCGGCGCCCACCGACCGAGGAACCGCTCATGAGCCAAGACCCCTCCGACAAGAGCCGTCGCCGATTCCTGGCCACCAGCTCCGTGCTGGGCGCCACCGGCGCCCTGTGGTCTGCCCTGCCATTTGCCGGCAGTGGCGGCGCGACCTTCGCCAGCCCATCGAGGAACGACATGAAAGCTGACCTGATCCTGTTCAACGGCCGTTTCCATACCGTCGACCGCGAACGGCCCACCGCCAGCGCGGTGGCCATCAAGGAAGGCAAGTTCCTCGCCGTCGGCAGCGACGCCGAAGCCATGGCCCTGCGCGGCGACGCTACCCAGGTCATCGATCTGAACAAGCGCACCGTCATCCCCGGCCTCAACGACTCGCACCTGCACCTGATCCGTGGCGGCCTCAACTACAACCTGGAGTTGCGCTGGGAAGGCGTGCCCTCGCTGGCCGATGCCCTGCGCATGCTGAAAGACCAGGCTGATCGCACCCCCTCGCCGCAGTGGGTGCGGGTGGTCGGCGGCTGGAACGAGTTCCAGTTCGCCGAGAAACGCATGCCCACGCTGGACGAGCTGAACAAGGCCGCGCCGGACACCCCGGTGTTCGTCCTCCACCTCTACGACCGCGCCCTGCTCAACCGTGCCGCACTCAAGGTGGTCGGCTACAACCGCAATACACCCAATCCGCCCGGTGGCGAGATCCAGCGCGACGCCAGCGGCGAACCCACCGGCATGCTGATCGCCCGGCCCAACGCGATGATCCTCTACTCGACCCTGAGCAAAGGGCCGAAGCTGCCGCTGGAGTACCAGGTCAACTCCACCCGCCAGTTCATGCGTGAGCTCAACCGCTTGGGGTTGACCAGTGCCATCGATGCCGGCGGCGGCTACCAGAACTACCCGGACGACTACCAGGTGATCCAGGAACTGGCCAAGCAGGGCCAGCTCAGCGTGCGCATCGCCTACAACCTGTTCACCCAGAAGCCCAAGGAAGAGTTGGCCGACTTCCAGAACTGGAGCAAGCAGGTCAAACCCGGCGACGGCAGCGACTTCTTCCGCCACAACGGCGCCGGCGAGATGTTGGTGTTCTCCGCCGCCGACTTCGAGGACTTCCTCGAACCGCGCCCGGACCTCGCGCCGAGCATGGAGCAGGAGCTGGAACCGGTGGTGCGCCACCTGGTGGAACAGCGCTGGCCGTTCCGCCTTCACGCCACCTACAACGAATCCATCTCGCGCATGCTCGACGTGTTCGAGAAGGTCAACCGTGACATCCCGTTCAACGGCCTGCCCTGGTTCTTCGACCACGCCGAAACCATCAGCCCGCAGAACATCGAGCGCGTGCGCGCCCTGGGCGGCGGCATCGCCATCCAGGACCGCATGGCCTTCCAGGGCGAGTACTTCGTCGACCGCTACGGCGCCAAGGCCGCCGAGCAGACCCCGCCGATCCAGCGCATGTTGGCCGAAGGTGTGCCAGTGGGTGCCGGCACTGACGCTACCCGCGTGTCCAGCTACAACCCCTGGACCTCGCTCTACTGGCTGGTCAGCGGCAAGACTGTGGGCGGCCTGGAGCTGTATCCCCAGGGCCTGTCCCGCGACACCGCGCTGCAGCTGTTCACCCACGGCAGTGCCTGGTTCTCCAGCGAGCAGGGCAAGAAGGGCCAGATCAAGGTGGGCCAGTTGGCCGACCTGGCGGCCCTGTCGGCGGATTTCTTCAGCGTCGAGGACGAAGCCATCAAGTGGATCGAGTCGGTGCTGACGGTGGTGGACGGCAAGGTGGTGTACGCGGCCGGCGAGTTCGACAAGCTGGGCCCACCGCAACTGCCGGTGCTGCCCGACTGGTCGCCGGTGGCCAGGGTTCCCGGTCACTGGAAACCCGCCGCGCCGTTGACCGCCCAGGTGCACCAGTGTGTCGGCGCCTGCGCCGTGCATGCCCACAGCCACGATCGGGCGCGGCAGTCCAACGTGCCAGTGAGTGATTTCCAAGGGTTCTGGGGCGCCTTTGGATGTTCGTGTTTTGCCTTCTGACGGCTCCCTGCGGGCTCGAAGGGCAGACCTTCGGCCTGCTTGGCGAATGAGTTGGCTATGTCCGCGTTAGCTGTTGCGAGAAATTTACCAGCGGGCCAAGAGCCTTGTAGGAGCTGGCTTGGCCCCGGAAACCCCCCCTTA
>NZ_JASATC010000034.1:0-66153 GCF_038440135.1 Pseudomonas sp. OTU5201
AAAGCCAGCTCCTACAAGGCTCTTGGCCAGAGGGTAAATCGCTCGCAACGGCTAACGCAGACATAGCGAATGAACTCGCCCCTACAAGGAGTCAGCCCACCTCGGGTGCAATTCCCCGCGCCTTGAGAAACGCCAGGAACGCCTCACGGCTGGAATACGTCGGCCGGTAGCCGAACTCTTCCTTCAGGCGGCGGTTGTCCAGTACCGGGCGATAGCGCAGGAAATCCAGTTGCTCCGGGCCGTACTGGGTCAGGCCGAGTGGCTTGAGCAGGGCCAGGGCGGTGCGCAGCAGGCCGGCAGGGAGGGGGCGATAGGGCTTGCCGAGTATGCCGGCAATCTCGGCCATGCTCAGCGCACCATCACCGGCCAGGTTGTAAATACCTTCGGCGCTGCGCTCCAGGCCCTCGCGAATGATCGCCACCACGTCCTGGTCCCAGATGAACACGAAGCGGCTCTCATGACCCCTGATACCCAGCACCGAGCGCTTCTGGAACAGTTCGGTGATTTGGTTGTTCACCTGCTCGCCGAGGATGGTGCCGGGGCGCAGGACCAGTTGGCGCAGCTGCGGATGTTGCCTTCGCGCATCGGCCAGCAGCAGTTCCACCTCACGCTTGTGACGGGCATAGGCGAAAAGGTCGTGGCCACGCAGCGGGTGCTGTTCGTCGATCCACTCGGCGTTCTCCGGGTAATAGCCGTAGGCGGCGCCGGAACTGGTGACGATCAACTGGCCCACGCCATGAGCCACAGCCGCGTCCAGCACCGCACGGGTGCCGCCGACGTCGATGGCGTGCAGGCGCGCTTCACTCATGCCGCGCGGCGGCGTCACCACCGAAGCCAGGTGCACGATAGCGTCGGGCTTCCAGCGCTGCACGCAGGCGGCCACTTCGCGGGACAGGCTGATGTCCAGCGACACCGGCTCGATGTTGGACTTTAGCCCTTTATGACTCAGCGGACGGATGTCCGCGGCCACCAGGGTCCAGTCCGGGTGACTCGCGGCCAGGTCGTCCAAGACCTGCAGGCCAATGAAACCGGCGGCGCCGGTGATCAGGACACGCACGGCATTTCCTCCTGGACACGGGGCGCACGGCGCCGCCAGACAGCCACCAGCAAGAGGCCGGACACGATGTGCCAAAGCCCCCAGAAGCCCGCCACCAGGGCCATGTCCAACTGGCCGCCGAACTGGGTCAGGATCAGCCCCAGCGCCAACCCGGAGTTCTGCATGCCAACCTCGATGGTCAGGGCGCGGCGGTCTGCCTCGGCCAGTCCGACCAGACGCGAGGCGCTCCAGCCCAGCAGCAAGGCGCTGGCGTTGTGGCCAACCACCACCAGCAGCACCAGGCCAGCGTTGGCCACCAGCAATTGCCAATTGCCTGCTGCCGCCACGACCAGGAATCCACCAAAGGCCAGCAGCGAAAAGCGTTTGAACCAGGGCAGTACGCGTGCGCTCAGGGCCGGCGCGAGGTTGCCCGCGGCCATTCCGGCCAACAGCGGCAGCACCAGCAGTACAACCAGGCCTCCGATGATGCCGCCGGCATCGACATCCAGGCTGCTCATCTGGCCCTGGAGGAAGGCGGCGGTGTCCGGATTGAGGCTGGCGGTGGCGGCGAAGTTCAGCGGCAGGCTGATGATCGCCAGCAGGCTCGAAAGGCTGGTAACGCTTACCGACAGCGCGGTATTGCCGCGCGCCAGATGGGTGATGACGTTGGACAGGTTGCCGCCAGGGCACGCGGCGACCAGCAACATGCCCAGCTCCAGGCCGGGGCGCAGATCAAGGAAGAGGGTGACGACGAGGGTCAGCCAGGGCAGCAGCAGGCACTGGCAGAGCAGCCCCACCAGGGCCGGCAGCGGCCGTTTCAGTACCAGGAGGAAATGGGCCAGGCGCAGTTCCAGGGCCACACCGAACATCAGCGCGGCGAGCACCAGCCCGAGTATCAATTGCTGACTGCTGTCGTAGTTCATCGAGGAGAGTCTCTTGGTGTTCTTCTGTCGCCAATGCAGGCACAAGGCCAGAGCAGCTTAGCCCCCAACCCTCGCGGCGGCAGTGGCCGACATCGCCAGGCCGAGTGGCCAATCGCGACAGGCACCGGCCGGTTGCCAGGCCACGCGCACTGGGCCAGAGTGCCAACATTCGCCCCGGAGCAGGACGCCCATGTCGATCAGGAAACTGCGCATCAGCGATATCGAAGCCTTGCACCGGCTGTTCGCCGACGTCAGCGCCGAAGGCGAGTTTCTCCTGCGCGCCGAAGCGCCGCCGATCGAGCCTATGCGCGCCATGCTACTGCGCGCGCTGCCATTGAACCTGCCGCAGTTCGTCGCCGATTCGGAAGGCGAGCTGGTGGGCTCCATCGAGATTTTCCCGGCCAGTTTCTGCCAGCAAGAGGACGACTCGGGCGAAGACTTCGGCTTGCTCGGCATGCAGGTGCTCAAGGCCCATCGCGGCCAAGGCCTGGGAGGCTTGCTGATGGAAGCGGCGCTGGAGCAGTGCCGGCTACTGGGCATGCCGCGGGTCGACCTGACGGTGCTGAAGTCCAACCTCCCGGCCATCCGCCTCTACAAGCGCTTCGATTTCCACTGGGTGGAAGACCTGCCGCCCGTGACCCTGCCCAACGGCCGCCCCGACCAACCGCAGAAGATGCGCTTGCGCCTGGTCTGAGCCGCAGGCCGTCAGGCCGGTCGCCGCGCGCCTTTTCAGGGCTGGCGGGGGGCAGTATCCTGCGCGCCTCAGCCCCCAGCCCTGTGGCGACCGATGCTGCTGCCCGCCTTCAAACCCCATGTCCTCAAGCTGATCGAGCTGTTGCAGCGTCACCCACGACTGATCGCCCTCTATGGCTTCTGCTCGGGCATGGCGAGCTTCTTCCTGGTCGATCGGGGCGCGCGGGTGGCCAAGGTGATCGCCATCCTGTTGCTGGTGAGCTGGGTCTGGCTGATGCTGGAGAACATTTTCCGGCGTGGCGTCGAGCGGCTCTTCGGTATCGAACTACCGCCACCCTTGATGCGCTTCCTGACCCAATTGATCCACCAGGAAAGCCTGTTCTTCGTACTGCCGTTCTTTGCCATCACCACCAGTTGGAACAGCGGCCAGGCCCTGTTCACCGGCCTGCTGGGCGCGGCAGCGCTTTGCTCGATTACCGACCCGATCTACAACCGCCATCTGGCGCCGCGCCGCTGGCTGTTCCTCGCCTATCACACGCTCACGCTGTTCGCCGTGCTGCTGGCGGCGCTGCCGCTGATCCTCCAGCAGACCACCGCTCAGAGCTACCGCTGGGCGCTGGGCATCGCCGTGGCGCTGTCCTTCGTCAGTCTGTTCGGTGTCATCCGCGTGCAGAGCTGGTGGCGCGGCCTGGGGCTGGTAGGCCTGACGCTGGCCCTGGGTGGGCTGGGCTGGGTGACGCGGAGCTGGGTGCCGCCGGCAACCCTCTGGCTCACCGAGGTGGCGGTCACCCCTGACCTGGACAACCACAAGCGCACGCCGGGTGATGGCATCAAAGAAGTCAGCGCCGCCGAACTGCATAGCAAAGGGCTCTACGCCTATACCGCAATCAATGCGCCGCGCGGGCTGAACGAACGCATTTACCACGTGTGGCGCTTCAACGGCCGCGAAGTGGACCGCATCGCCCTGGATATCCATGGCGGCCGCGAAGCGGGCTACCGCGCCTGGACCCACAAGCAGAACTTCCCCGGGAATCCCGTGGGCCGCTGGCAGGTGCAGGTGCTGACCGAGGCGGGGCAGATGATCGGCACCCTGCGCTTCCGGGTGACACCGTCAGAGCTGCCGCCCAAACCCCATTGAGCTCGCTCCCGTGGATCAGCGGCGTAGGATGGGTGGAGCGGAGCGATACCCATGCTGACTGGGCGGGTGGATATCGAAAGCACCACCCATCCTAAGAACTCAGGAGGTGGTTTCCCAAGTTCAATTGAATTTGCTACCGAGGTCAGCCGAAGAACCAGTAGCAGACACCGATGGCCGCCAGCACGCCGGCCAGTTCCGCTGCCAGGGCGCAGCCCACGGCGTGGCGCACACGCTGGATACCCACCGAGCCGAAATAGACCGCCAGCACGTAGAAGGTGGTTTCCGTGCTGCCTTGCACCGTGGCCGCAACCAGCGCCGGGAAGCTGTCGACGCCCTGGCTCTGCATGGTCTCGATCAGCATGGCGCGGGCCGCGCTGCCGGAGAACGGTTTGACCAGGGCGGTTGGCAGGGCCTCGACGAAGCGGGTGTCCCAGCCGAACCACTCGACCATCGCGCGAATGCCATCCAGGCCGAAGTCCAACGCGCCGGAAGCACGCATCACGCCAATCGCGCAGAGCATGGCCACGAGATAGGGCAGGAGGTTCTTCGCTACATCGAAGCCTTCCTTGGCACCCTCCACGAAGGACTCGTAGACCGGCACGCGCTTCAGTGCGCCCACCAGGAGGAAGATCAGGATGATGCCAAACAGCGTGAGGTTGCCGAGCAGGGAAGACAACGCCGCCAGGGCCGTAGCGGAGAGGCCGGCGAGCAACGCCATGAAGCCCCCCAGCAGCAGCGCACCGGGCACCAGGTAAGCCAGCACCACCGGGTCCCACAGCCGCAGGCGTTGCACCAGGGCCACCGAAAGCAGCCCCACCAGGGTGGACGCGCTGGTGGCGAGGAGGATGGGCAGGAACACCAGGGTCGGGTCCTCTGCGCCCTGTTGTGCGCGGTACATGAAGATCGACACCGGCAGCAGCGTCAGGGACGAGGCGTTGAGCACCAGAAACAGAATCTGCGCGTTGCTCGCCGTTGTCGAACTGGGGTTGAGATCCTGCAGGGCGCGCATCGCCTTGAGCCCGATGGGCGTGGCGGCGTTGTCCAGCCCCAGGCCATTGGCGGCGAAGTTCAGGGTGATCAGGCCGAGGGCGGGGTGTCCCTTGGGTACTTCGGGCATCAGGCGGTGGAACAGCGGTGCGAGAATACGCCCGAGCCACTCCACCAGGCCGGCCTTCTCGGCGATGCGCAGGAAGCCCATCCATAGGGTCAGGGTGCCGAATAGCAGGATCATCACTTCGACAGAGAGCTTGGCCATGGCGAACAGGCTTTCCACCATCGCCGCCCAGACACCCGGGTCACCCCCGATCCAGCGCCCCAGCGCGGCCACTGCCGCCACCAGGAAAAACCCCAGCCACAGGCCGTTGAGCATTTGCAGTCCCCCCGAAATCAATGAGGCGGATTCTAGCGGGACGGCTTGTGTGGGGGCGAATTCAATCTGCTGAACTCCCCTCTCCCTCTGGGAGAGGGGCCATGGGTGAGGGCGTTGAGCCCCCGCTGGAGCTTGAGCCAATGCGCCAACAAAAAAGCCCCGACCAGGTCGGGGCTTTCCGTCGATCAGATGAAGGCTCAATCGATCACCGCACGGCCTTGGCGCCGCGCTTTGCCGTTGCGAACGCTCGGCAGGGAAGCCAGGTAGCGCTCGCCCTTCTCGGCGTCGTACATGCCCTCCCACTTGGCGATGACCAGCACTGCCAGGGCATTGCCGATCACGTTCAGGGCGGTGCGGGCCATGTCCATGATGCGGTCGACACCGGCGATGAAGGCCAGGCCTTCCAGCGGAATGCCCACGCTGCCCAAGGTAGCCAGCAAGACCACGAAGGAAACGCCCGGCACGCCGGCGATGCCCTTGGAGGTGACCATCAAGGTCAGCACCAGCAGCAGTTGCTGGCTGATGGACAGGTCAATGCCGTAGAGCTGGGCGATGAAGATGGCGGCGATGCTCTGGTAGAGGGTCGAGCCATCGAGGTTGAAGGAGTAGCCGGTGGGCACCACAAAGCTGCTGATGGCGCGTGGCGCGCCGTAGGCTTCCATCTTCTCGATGATGCGCGGCAGTACCGTTTCTGAGCTGGCGGTGGAGTAGGCCAGCACCAGCTCGTCCTTGAAGATGCGCATCAGCTTGACGATGGAGAAACCGAACAGGCGCGCCACCAGACCGAGGATCATGAAGGCGAAGAAGGCGATGGCGAAGTAGACCAGCACCACCAGCTTGGCCAGCGGCAGCAGGGAGGCGAAGCCGAAGTTGGCCACGGTCACGGCGATCAGCGCGAACACGCCAATGGGGGCGTAGGCCATGATCATGTGGGTGACCTTGAACATGGTCTCGGACACGCCCTGGAACACCCTGACCAGGGGCTCGCGGGTTTCCGTCGGCAGGCTGGACAGGCCAAGGCCGAACATCACCGAGAAGAAGATGATCGGCAGCATCTCGCCACGGGCCACGGCGGCGAAGATGTTGGACGGGATCAGGTTCAGCAGGGTCGAGATCAGCGCGTGGTCGTGCTGCACTTCCTGGGCGGTCTGCTGGTACTTGGAGATATCCACAGTACCCAGCGTGCTCATGTCGATGCCGGTGCCGGGTTGGAAGAAGTTGGCCAGCAGCAGGCCAACCACGATTGCCACCGTGGTGATGATTTCGAAATAGAGGATGGTCTTCAGGCCGATGCGGCCAAGCTTCTTGGCGTCGCCGACACCGGCAATGCCGACGATGAGCGAGGCGATGACGATCGGGATGACGATCATCTTGATCAGGCGGATGAAGATGTCACCAGCCGGTTGCAGGACGTTGGCGATCCACCAGGCCTTCTCGGCACTGAAGTGGTTGAGCAGGGCGCCAATGGCGATACCCAGCACCAGCCCGATGAGAATCTGCCATGCGAGGCTCAGTCTGGCCTTGGTCATAGTCGTCACCCTCTGATTTCTTGTGGAAGTAGGGAGCACGGCACCGTCCGGGATGGCCGAGCGGACCGCAAAAAGGGGCGACATGATTCATAGGGGGCTAACGATCGTCTAATGCCGTAACCGTCTACCCCATGCCGAATCGGCATGAGCCTGCGCGCATGGGACGATGGTTCCAGCGCTATCCGTATGGCGACTTCGGCATAGGTCTTTTCCTAGGACTGCGGCGGCAAAGTGCATGCACACCATCTAGGCTGACTGGGTCCGGCCCGATCGGGCCGCCAATCTGTGGCTGAATGGAGAACGTCGATGAAGAAGGTCCTGGTGCTGTATTACTCGATGTACGGTCATATCGAACGCATGGCGGAATCGGTCGCCGAAGGTGCGCGCAGTGTGCCGGGCGTGGAGGTGACCCTGAAACGGGTGCCGGAAACCATGCCTGAGGACTTAGCCCGCAAAGCCGGCGCCAAGCTGGACCAGGCTGCACCTGTCGCCAGTCCGCAGGAGCTGGCCGACTACGACGCCATTCTGTTCGGCACGCCGACCCGCTTCGGCAACATGACTGCACAGATGCGCAACTTCCTCGACCAGACCGGCGGACTCTGGGTGAAGGGGGCGCTGATCGGCAAGGTCGGCAGCGTCTTCACCTCCACCGGCACCGGCGGTGGCTCGGAAACCACCATCACCTCGTTCTGGAACACCCTGGCGCACCACGGGATGCTGATCGCCGGCCTCCCTTACTCGGCGCCGGAACTCGGCGATATCAGCGAATTGCGCGGCGGTTCACCCTATGGCGCGGCCACCGTGGCCGGCGCTGACGGTTCGCGCACGCCAAGCGCCAAGGAACTGGCCCTGGCGAAATTCCAGGGCGCACACGTGGCGACTTTGGTGAGCAGGATGAAGTGAAGGGAGGCGCGCGAAGCATTCAGTACCGAGACAGTATTTTTCCGCTGCCCACCCGGAGCTGGAGCATTTCCAGCTCCCGGCAGCAGCTTGCCTGACCCAGCCCGCATGACTGCGGAGGCACCCCGTCTGCCCCTGGGTCACGCCGCTCCTGATGACGCGGAATAACCCGGCCCCCTGGTCCATCAGCCCGTTACCGGGCATTGATCCCTAAAGCTTTCGAACCTCGTCAGCCGGATCGGCGCCCCATGATGAAGGACACGATGAACAGCACCAGGAAGATAATGAAAAGAATCTTCGCGATGCCCGCGGCGGTCCCGGCGATGCCGCCAAAACCCAGCACGGCGGCAACGATGGCAATGACCAGGAATGTAAGTGCCCAGCTCAACATGGCCTTTCTCCTTCTGCTTTTGGTGTTGTCAGCGCAGCGGCCGTTGGCGCGACTGCGCAAGGACTACCGGCACGACACAGGGTTGTCGGGTCGGCAGGTGTTGCGATTCTGTTGAATGCGCTGCGCAAAACGCCGAAGCGGCACAGCAAGAAGGTCAGGGCGACGATGAAGTTCCACATGGCGAAACGCCTCCCAAGAGATTCAGAAGACCCAGCGCGGCTGGATACCGATATCGGCCTGGATGCGCGAGCTCACCCCGTGCAGCGGGCCGTCGGCGCGAACCGATGCCGTCGAGCTGCTTTGCTCCGCAGCCGGAATCTGCAGTGGCCTGGGCTGGACGCGATCGCGCAAGTGGTGTTCGGCAAGCGTGCCGAGTACCACGACCAGTGCGATCAGCAGGGTCATGAGCCACTTGGATGAGCACCATGGGAAACCGTTCATCCTCGAATCCTCCCTTGGGACGGATTTGCGACCTCGAGACTTCAAGTGCATGGCCCATGCCACTCGTGGCCGTTGAAGAAGCATCGCCAATTCAATTGGTTAAGCCAGCGCTCCAGCCTGGCCTGACGGCGTTTTGCACGATCCGGATCTGCTCATCGGGCAAATTGCACGCTTTCAAAAGGCCCGGAACTTCCCTGTTCCAGGCGGAGTGCTCCTGGAGTGCGCAGGGGTCACAAGAGGTAAAAAGGCCCATGTACATTCAGGTACAGGGGAAATCGCAAGGCCTGTGCCAGTCTTTCAAATTGATAAATATCCCTATGAATCAAATAGTTAGAATATAAGCCAGGACTTCCTACACTTGCATGCTGCAAGAGCTGTAGGAAAAGCGCGTGCAACTTGCACGATATTTCTTGGACTAACTTTCTATGACTCGGAAATGGAGTGAGAGCATGGAACAGGTAACCGAGAACCAGGGACGAATCCTGCTGGTGGATGACGAAGCCGCCATCCTGCGTACCTTCCGCTACTGCCTCGAGGACGAGGGCTACAGCGTCGCCACCGCGGGCAGCGCGGCGCAGGTCGAAGCACTCCTGCAGCGACAAGTGTTCGATCTGTGCTTTCTCGACCTGCGCCTGGGTGAAGACAACGGCCTGGATGTGCTGGCGCAGATGCGCGTACAGGCCCCCTGGATGCGCGTGGTGATCGTCACCGCGCACTCAGCGGTGGATACCGCGGTGGACGCGATGCAGGCCGGAGCCTCTGATTACCTGGTCAAGCCCTGCAGTCCGGATCAGTTGCGCATGGCTGCGGCAAAGCAATTGGAAGTGCGCCAACTCACAGCACGCCTGGAAGCCCTGGAGGGCGAGATGCGCCGGGCCGGTGACGGCCTGGATTCACAGAGTCCAGCCATGATGACGGTGCTGGACACCGCCCGGCAGGTGGCCGCTACCGACGCCAACATCCTCCTCCTTGGCGAGTCCGGCACCGGCAAGGGCGAACTGGCCCGCGCCATCCATGGCTGGAGCAAACGGGCGAAGAAGTCCTTTGTCACCATCAACTGCCCCTCGCTTTCGGCAGACCTGATGGAGAGCGAACTGTTCGGCCACAACCGCGGCGCCTTCACCGGCGCCAGCGAAAGCACCCTGGGCCGGGTCAGCCAGGCCGACGGCGGCACCCTGTTCCTCGACGAGATCGGCGACTTCCCGCTGAGCCTGCAGCCCAAGCTGCTGCGCTTCATCCAGGACAAGGAGTACGAGCGGGTAGGCGACCCGGTAACGCGCCGCGCCGATGTACGCATCCTCGCCGCGACCAATCTCGATCTGGACGAGATGTCCCGCGATGGCCGCTTCCGTGAGGACCTGCTCTACCGCATCAACGTGATCGCCCTGCGCTTGCCGCCATTGCGGGAACGCCACGAGGACACCCTCGACCTTGCCGAACGCTTCCTGGCTCGCTTCGTCAACGAGTACGGACGCCCCGCACGTGCCTTCAGCGAAGAAGCACTGGCGGCGATGGTGGGGTATCGCTGGCCGGGCAACGTGCGCGAACTGCGCAATGTGGTCGAACGCGCCAGCATCATCTGCAACCAGGAGCAGGTAGAAATCAGCCACCTGGGCCTGGGCGACTCCCCCATCGCCAACTCACCACGGGTGGGCGGCCCGCTGAGCCTGGAAGAACTGGAGCGTGCACATATCGCCGGTGTCCTGGCCAGCTGCGAGACCCTTGACCAGGCCGCTCGCACACTCGGCATCGATGCCTCGACCCTGTACCGCAAGCGCAAGCTCTACGGCCTCTGAACGAGCCGCCGCCATGCGACTGCGTACCAGGCTGTTCCTGAGCATCTCCGCGCTGATCACCGTGGCCCTGGTGGGCGTCTTGCTGGGGCTGGTCAGCGTGATGCAGATGGCCGGTTCACAGGAGCGTCTGATCAATCAGGCCTTCTCCACCATCGATATCAGCCTGCGCATGCGCCAGCACCTGGGCGACCAGATGGTCAACCTGATGGGCAAGGACCTCGATTCGCCGGCCCTGCAGGCCTCGCAGCAGAAGTTTCTCGCCGCGCTGGAAGAGGGTCTGAATTCGACGACGGATGCGCCGACCCGCGAGCACTTCCAGCGGATCGCCGCGTCCTACCAGGTGTTCCTCGATGTGATGCGCCAGCCCGCCAGCCTGCGCTGGAGCCTGCTGGACGACGATGATTTCAGCCACGCGCTGGACATCCTGCGCACCAGCATGGTGGAACTGCAGCGCCATTCGCTGTCGGTCGTGGGAGACGCGGAAAGTGCGGCGCGCGACCGCGCCTTGCTGATCGCAAGCTTGCTGGGACTGCTCGGGGTGGCGGTGCTGCTGATCGGTTTCGTCACCGCTCAGGGAATCGCCCGGCGCTTCGGTGCACCCATCGACGCACTGGCCAAGGCGGCCGATCAGATAGGACGCGGGGACTTCCGGGTCACCCTGCCCCTTTCGCCGGTAAACGAGGTGGCGGCGCTGGTCCGCCGCTTCGGCCTGATGGCCGAGGCCCTACGCCAGGTCAAGGAAACCAATGTCGAGAAACTGCTGGCTGAACAACAGCGTTTGAAAGCGGTGCTCGACAGTATTGACGACGGCCTGCTGATCGTCGATCGCCAAGGGCGCATCCAGCACGCCAATCCGGTGGCCCAGCGGCAGCTGTCCTGGGCGGAAGCGCCGCTCGGCCGGCCGCTGTCGCAGGCCCTCGGCCGACCGGATCTGGACGAGTTGGCGCAACGAGTCTTGCGCGGCGAACCCCTGGAGGACGAGCCTGAAGACCTGGTGATCGAAGCCGATAGTGAGCAACGCCTGCTCAGTTGGCGGCTGACGCCGGTGCTGCTGGACGAGGGGCGCCTGCTGGGCGGGGTGATGGTGTTGCGCGACGTCACCGAAGAGCGCGCCTTCGAACGGGTACGCAACGAATTCGTGCTGCGTGCCTCCCACGAACTGCGCACGCCGGTGACCGGCATGCAGATGGCCTTCGGGCTGCTCAATGAGCACCTGCGTTTCGATCCGGAAAGCCGCGAAGCCGACCTGCAGAGGACGGTAGACGAAGAGATGCAGCGACTGGTGCGGCTGATCAACGACCTGCTGGATTTCTCCCGCTACCAGAGCGGTGTGCAGGTCCTGGAGCGTCAGCCCTGCGACCTGGAGGAGCTGCTCGCCGCCTTGCGCCAGCGCTACAGCGCCCATGCCGGCGAGCGCGGCATCGAGATCGAGCTGGAACTGCACCCACCGCTGCCACGGGTAAAACTGGACCGCCTGCAGATCGAGCGCGTGCTGGACAACCTGGTGGGTAATGCCATGCGCCACAGCGCGGAAGGCGGACACATTCGCCTGCAGGCCCGTCGCCATGGCGAACGGGTGTTGTTGAGCGTGGCGGATGACGGCGAGGGCGTGCCTTACAGCCAGCAGGCGCGGATCTTCGAGCCCTTCGTGCAGGTCGGCCACCGCAAGGGTGGCGCCGGCCTCGGGCTGGCCCTGTGCAAGGAGATCGTGCAACTGCATGGCGGCCGCATCGGCCTCTACTCACGGCCGGGGCAGGGCGCACAGTTCTATATGACGTTGCCGGTGTAGACGCCCCTACAGCTTCATCCCGTTCAACACCAGCAGCAGGGCGGCGGTTTCGGCGTCGGGCTGGCCGTCGTAGAGACGCTGGCGGTACTTCATCTGGAACGCGGCGAGGACGTTGCGGGTTTCCTTGTCCAGCACGCCGGTCTGCGGGGTGGTGTAGCCTTGGCGGGCGAGCTGCTGCTGGAACCAGCCGACGGTGGGCAGGGCAACGGCGAAGCGCGCCTGCTCGCGGGCTACTGCGCGAGCGTCAGGCCAGGGCACCAGGCCGGCGTCGGCGAGGCGTTTCCAGGGGAACAGCGGACCTGGGTCGACCTTGCGCTGGGGCGCGATGTCGCTATGCCCGATGATGCTGCCCAGCGGCAGGTTGTGGCGCTGGACGATGTCCTTGAGCAGCAGGATGAGGGCCTCGATCTGCTCTTCACTGTAAGGTTGGTAGACCCGTCCGGCAGGGGTATCGCGGTAACCGTCGTTGACCAGTTCAATCCCGAGGGTACTGGCGTTCAGCCAGGTTCGGCCCTGCCATTCGCTCTCCCCGGCATGCCAGGCGCGACGGTTCTCATCCACCAGGCGATAGATCCTGGCCGGCTGATCGCCGATCAGGTAATGGCTGCTGACGCCATCACGGGTCAGCAGGCGCAGGGAGTTCTCCATGTTGGTGGAGGTGTAGTGCAGTACCACGTACTGCACGCGACTGCTCTGGCTTACAGAGCGCTGGCTGTCATCGATGCGCAGGCCGCCGGCACAACCACCGAGCAGGAGCAAGGCGAGACTTAGAACGAAGGTCTTCATGGGTTCAGGTGCAGGATGCTTTGCAGGTTATCAAGCAACATGTCGATGCTGAGCATGATTAGCAGCATGCCGGTCAGGCGCTCGACGGCCATCAGGCCGCGGTCGCCGAGGAAGCGCTGCAGGAAGGCGGCTTGCAGCAGGATCACAGCGGTGCAGGCCCAGGCCAGCAGCACCGCGACGTAGAGTTCCCAGAGCGCCCCCTGATGGGTGTTGCGCAGGGTCATCAGGACGGCGAGGGCCGAGGGACCGGCCACCGCCGGGGTGGCCAGGGGCACCAGCATGGGCTCGCCGCCGGGCAGATCGCCGAGCACGCCCTCCGGACGCGGGAAGATCAGGCGCAGCGCGATGATGAACAGGATGATGCCACCCGCGATGGCGATGGACTCACGGGACAGGCCGAGGCCGCTGAGGATCTTGTCGCCGAAGGTGAGGAACAAGAGGAGCAGCGCCAGGGCGAACAACAACTCCCGCAGGGCTATGCGCAGACGTCGTTCGGGTGCCACGCCTTTGAGGGCGGCGATGAAGATGGCGATATTGCCGAACGGGTCGGTGACCAGAAAGATCAGGACGGCAATGCCTAGGATTTCCATGGGGGACTCCCCTTAACCAATGGGCAGAAGTGTAATGGCCGGATGCGCCGGCGTCTGCGCGCAGGCTCGTGCGCAGCACGGCGAACCTGTTGCGAAATCTTCCCCAGGCACGCCGAAAGGAAAAATGGGGGCGCGGATTATAGCGCGAGGCCAGCATGGTAATCGGACATGGGGCCTACAGGCCTGGATGAACGGCGCGATGGCTTTTCCGGCTGCAGGTAATGTTGTAGGTAGGGGACACCCCAGCCGAGGAAGACCGCCATGCGCCGCGCGCTGCTCTGGTTGAAGCAGGATCTCAGACTCGACGACCACCCGGCGCTACAAGCGGCGCTCCAGGCCGATCGCCTGTTGCCCGTGTACGTCATGGACCCGGCCTTGCTTCGCCCCTCACCCTTCGGCCCACGACGGCTCGGCGTGCACCGCGCACGCTTTCTGCTGGAAAGCCTGGCGGCCCTGGATTCGGGCCTGCGCCAGCACGGTTCGCGGTTGCTGGTGGTGCACGGTCGCGCCGAGCTTGTGATTCCCACGCTGGTGGATCACCTGGGCCTGGACGAAGTGCTGACCCTGGAGGAGGTGGCGCCTTACGAGCGCAATGAAATGCGCCGCGTGCGCCATGCTCTGGGCGTACCGCTCATCGAACTGCCGGGAAACAACCTGCTGCGCGAAGAGGAGCTACCCCGGCCGCTGAACGAACTGCCGTCGGTCTTCAACCAGTTCCGCGACCTGATGGAGGAGCGCCTGCACGTCTTCCAACCGCGCCCGGCGCCGACCCACCTGCCACCACTGCCCAGCGGCGCTGCAAGCCTGATGGCGCCCCTGCCGACCTTGTCGCGGCTGGGCCTGGGTGAGCCCCAGGGAGTACCGACTACCGCCTTCCCTTTTTCCGGCGGCGAACCCGCCGCCCTGGCGAGACTGCGCGACTACCTCTGGGAAACCCAGAGCGTGCAACGGCACCAGGAGTCCCGCAACGGCATGATCGGCAGCGAGTATTCCTCCAAGCTGTCCCCCTGGCTGGCCAACGGCTGCCTGTCACCGCGCCGGGTGGCTGCCGAGTTGCATCGGCTGGAGGCGCAACGCGGCCGCAACGAGTCGACCCAGCAGCTGTGGATGGAACTGCTCTGGCGCGAGTTCTTCCGGTGGACACTGTTGCGTTATGGCAGCGCCCTGTTCCGCGCAGACGGCCTGAAGGCCACCGCTCGGGCGCCGGCGAATCTCGATGAGCGCTACCTGCGCTGGTGCAACGGGCGTACGGGCATGCCACTGGTGGACGCCAACTTGCGTGAGCTGGTGATGACCGGATGGATGTCGAGCCGTGGTCGTCAGGTGGTGGCCGCCTACCTGGTCAACGATTTGCAGCAGGACTGGCGCTATGGCGCGGCGTGGTTCGAGGAACACCTGCTGGACTACGACCCGGCAAGCAACTGGGGAAACTGGGCCTACCTCGCCGGAGTGGCCAGCGATCCGCGTCGCGCACGGGCCTTCAACGCCCTGCGCCAGGCCCGCCAGCATGACCCGGACGCCACCTATGTCAGCCTCTGGCTACCGGAGTTGCGCGGCTTGCCGGCAGAGCATCGGCACACGCCCTTCATGCTGAGCGAGCCGCAGTTCGCCGGGCTGGACTACCCACGTCTGGAGCATATTCCGGAAAACTGGAAGCCCTACATCTCGAGTGCCGCCTGAGTACCCGAACCCGTTCAGCCTGGTTCCGGCAGCCCTTGCGGATCGGGTTCGTTGTGACCGGCTGACGGCTGCGCGAGCGCCAGTTCGATGCGGTTGCGACCCTGACGCTTGGCGCGGTAGAGCGCCTGGTCGGCGCGCTGGAATGCGGCGTCGCTGGGCTCACCCGCGAACAATGCAGTGAGACCGGCGGAAAGGGTGATGGACACCCGCTCGCCCTTGAAGTGGAAGGGACAGACCTCGATGGCCAGGCGCAGGTTGTCGAGCAATTGCTGGCCACCTTCCATGGGCGTCGAGGGCAACAGCAGGACGAACTCTTCACCGCCGAAGCGGGCGATGAAGTCGGTCTTGCGCAGGCGTCGGCTGAGTTCGCCGGCAATGATCTTCAACACCTTGTCGCCGGCCAGGTGGCCGAAGCCGTCATTGATCCGTTTGAAGTGATCGATGTCGATCACCGCCAGCAGCAGGTCACCACCATAGCGCTGCTGCCGGGCCAGTTCGATTTCCAGTCGCTCGTTCCAGGCCGCACGGTTGGGCAGGCCGGTGAGGGGGTCTTGCAAGGCCCTCAGGCGCTGAACTTCGAGGTTGTCGTGGAAGGTCTTGGCCTCTTCTTCCATGGTCGCCACCCGCGTCATCAGCACCTGCAGACGTTCACCCACTTCGTGCTCGCGGGCCGTGCGCTGTTGCTGGTAGCGGTGCATGGTGTCGAGCAGACCGTCCAGGCGCTGCTCCAGGCTCTGTTTCAGGTGGTCGAGGTCGGTGGCGTCCTGCACGCTGGCCTGCAGGCCGCTGACCTGCTCGCGCAGCTGGTCGTCCAGCGCGCGGGCATTGCCCAGCGACTCGGCATAGCCTTCCTGGGCCGCGCTGAGGTGTTCGAGGAACAGCACCAGGCGCTGATTGAGTTGCTTGAGGTAGCCGGCGAACTCACGATGACCACTGTCGGTTACGGCCAGCACCAGCACGCCGAGGTCGTCCAGCACCGGTACCAGCTCGTACCAGTTGAGACCGCCTTCCAGGCGCTGGCGCAGCGCCACGGCCTGGGGTTGGTGATGCTCGGGCAGGTCCAGCTCATCGAGCAGTGAGCGCAGGCTGTCGGCTACATGAGGGGCAATGGCGCTGTATCCCGGCTCCGGCGGGGCGGGCAAGGCATAGTCGGGGTCGCCTTCGCCGGTGAGGATGGCGGCGGCCAATGGCAGGCTGTCCAGTGCGCTGCTCCGTACAGGAGCAGCCGGGGTCACCCGCGGCTGTAGGGCTTCGACAGGAGCATGCGCCTGCGGCGGGGGAGCCGGCTCGGCGGCGGGCGGTGTCTCGTCGACGGGCACCGGTGGGGTGTCATCGCGCGCGGCTGTAAGTTCGGCTTCGCGGGGTACCACGGACGGCGTGGCTGGCACCGGCGCGGCCTCCGTCGGCATCTCGTCCCGACCGCTGCCGAACAGGCGCTGCAGCAGCCCCGGCTTGACCACCGTCGCGTCGTCGCTGGACAACGCCTGCAGGGCCTGGCCCTGGAGTACGCCCAGCTCAGCCAGCAGTGCCGGCATTTCGCGCGATTGGCGCGCGCGTTCGTCGATCCTTTTCGCGAACTGCTTGAGGCTCTTGCGCACCTCCCGCGGCAAGTCGAGTGCAAGCATGCGGTCGGCAATGCCGGTGAGGGCGCTGACGTTCTGTTCGATTCGCTGCTGACGGCGCTGCTCGGAGTCCAACACGGCCTTTTCCAGTCGCGGGATCAGGGCCGAGAGGCCGGCGTCCATCTGCTCGCTACGGATAATTTCGCGCAGCTCCTGCATGCACAGGTCGACCGCCTTGTCGGAACCCTCGGCCGCCAGGGAACTGCGTACCAGGCCGCGACGCAGCAAGTCGAGGCGGGCGTCCCAGCGCTTCTCGATCTTCTCCTGCTGTTCGAGGTTTTCCAGGTATTTGGCTTTCCAGCGCTGGGCGTCGTCGCTCATGCAGGGATTCCGCGCTTGGGTTCGCTGAGGGTAAGGGGCAGATCGGCCCGCAGTTCGTCGGGCAAGCGTATGTCCACCGCCACCGGCAGGTGGTCGGAGATCGACTGGCTGAGTACTGCCACTCGCTCCAGGGTCAGGCTGGGGCTGAGCAGGATGTGGTCGAGGCAGCGTTGCGGGCGCCAGCTGGGGAAGGTCGCTTCGACCTGGGGGGCCAGGAGGCCGAGATCACGTAGGGGCGAGAACTCCAGCAGGTCGTTGGCGTGGGTGTTCATGTCACCCATCAGCACCAGGTGGCGGTAGCCGCTCACCAGCTCGCGGATGTAGGCCAGTTGGCGGGTGCGGGTTCGGGCGCCGAGGGACAGGTGCATCATCACCACGGCGAGCGCATCGCGCCCCTTGCCGAAGCGCATCAGGATCGCGCCACGGCCGGGCGGCCCCGGCAGCGGGTGGTCTTCCAGCAGGTTGGGTTGCAGGCGACTGAGCAGGCCATTGCTGTGCTGGGCGATGCGCCCGAGATTGCGGTTGAGCTGCTGGTACCAGTAGGGGAAGTCACCAAGCTGGGCGAGGTGCTCGACCTGGTTGATGTAACCGGAGCGGATGCTGCCTCCGTCAGCCTCCTGCAGAGCGACCAGGTCGTAGTCGCCGAGCAGGGCGCCGATGCGCTGGAGGTTCCCAGCGCGCCCGTTGTGCGGCAGCAGGTGCTGCCAGCCACGGGTCAGGTAGTGATGGTATCGCTCGGTGCTGATACCGACCTGGATGTTGAAACTGAGCAAACGCAAGCGGCCATCAGCAGGCAGCTTGCCTTTGTCGCAATGGGGGTTCACCCGTGCATCGCACGAGCTTGCCGCCCTTTCACCCACCCAGCGTCTGAGCATCGGGCGAATGCGCCGCTTATTTCGCGGCGCGCTCCTTCTCGATCAGGTGCTCGGCGACCTTGAGGGTCTGCTCCGGACCACCCGAGGAGCTGATGTCGAAACGGTACTTGCCGTTGACCACCAGGGTCGGCACGCCAGTGATCTGGTAGGCCATGGCCAGCTTCTTGGCTTTTTCCATCTGGCTCTTCACGCCAAAGGAGTTGTAAGCCTTGAGGAAGGCGTCCTTGTCCACACCTTGAGCGGCAAGGAACTCCGCCATTTCATCCGGGGTAGCGAGCTTCTTGCCTTCCTTGTGGATGGCTTCGAACACGGCTTTGTGCACCTGATGTTCAACCTTCATGCTTTCGAGGGTGATGAACAACTGGCCGTGGACGTTCCACAGGCCGCCGAACATGGCAGGAATACGAACGAAGTTGACGTCTTCCGGCAGCTTCTCGGCCCAGGGGTTGAGCGTCGGTTCGAACTGGTAGCAGTGCGGGCAGCCGTACCAGAACAGCTCCACCACTTCGATCTTGCCGGGAACGGATACCGGGACCGGGCTGCTCAGCTCGACATACTGCTTGCCGGCCTCGATGTCGTCAGCCTGGACGGCGCTCATGCCCAGCAGGCTGGCACCGGCAAGAACGGCGGAAAGTATCAGGTTACGCATGCTTCACTCCTTGAGGGGTAATGGGGCCGCAGGGGCCATGATTCGACCTGCGGCAATGCGGCGGGTTCCGGCCATTGTAACGGGCCTGGGAACGAAAAAGGGTGGCCTAAGCCACCCTCCTTCCGGTTCCAGACATCGACCCTTAGTGTAGGCCCTGGATGTAGCTGGACACCGCTTCGATGTCCTTGTTGCTCAGCTTGGCCGCGATGCCGCGCATGATCATGCTGTCGCCATCGTTGGTGCGGTTGCCTTCGCGGAAATCGGTCAACTGCTTGGCCACGTACTGGGCATGCTGACCACCCAGATGCGGGAAGCCGGCGGCCGCGTTGCCGGAGCCATCAGGAGCGTGGCAGCCGGTGCAGGCCGGCATGCCCTGATCGAGCTTGCCGCCACGGAACAGCGCTTCGCCACGAGCGACCACTTTTGGATCGGCGGCGCCAACGCTGCCTTTCTGGCTGGCGAAGTAGGCGGCGATGTCAGCCAGGTCCTGATCGCTGAGGTTGTTCAGCAGACCGGTCATTTCCAGCACGGTGCGGTTACCGGCCTTGATGTCCTTCATCTGCTTGAGCAGGTAGCGCTCGCCCTGGCCAGCCAGTTTCGGGAAGTTCGGGGCGGCACTGTTGCCATCCGGGCCATGGCAGGCACCGCAAACAGCGGCTTTGGCCTGGCCAGCCTTGGCGTCACCAGCGGCGTGGGCCATGCCGGTGATGCCAAGGGTCAACAGCAGACTCACGATTACTTTGTTCATCAGCTAATCCAACTACGGCTAAAGGGTAAAGGTGTTATGCGCCGGGCTACTTTATTGGCTCATCCACTGGATGACGGCCTTGTAGTCCTCGGCACTGCAATCCATGCACAGACCTTTCGGCGGCATGGCGTTCAAACCATTGGTGACGCTCTGCACCAGAGTGTCCATGCCCTTGGCCATGCGCGGTTCCCAGGCAGCCTTGTCGCCTTTCTTCGGCGCCATCGGCAGCTGACCACTATGACAGGCAGCGCAGGCCCGGTTGAAAACCGCTTCCGGATCCTGAGCTGCTTGCGCGGCGAAGGACAGCGCCGCAAGGCTAGCGACGAGCAGTATTTTCTTCATGATCAACCTCATCGGAGGGCATTGCCGCGCATTCTGTCGTGCGTCGGTCGCTGCCGTGGACACCAGACCCTGGGGGATAAAGCGCACACTAAATCCGCGGCATTATATACTGGCGATGCATAAACGGAAACGAAACCGCCCTCTGCGACACCGCGTCGCACCCCTTGGATTCCCCATGTCATTGAAGAACCCCATACTCGGTCTGTGCCAACAGGCCCGCTTTCTCATCAGTGCCGCCAAGGTCGACCAGTGCCCTCCGGATAGCGGCCTGGAAGTGGCTTTTGCCGGCCGTTCCAACGCCGGCAAGTCAAGTGCGCTGAACACCCTGACCCACGCCAGCCTGGCGCGCACCTCGAAAACGCCGGGACGAACCCAGCTGCTGAACTTCTTCTCCCTGGATGAAGACCGTCGCCTGGTGGACCTGCCAGGCTACGGTTATGCGAAGGTGCCGATTCCCCTCAAGCAGCACTGGCAGCATCATCTGGAGGCCTATCTGAGCAGCCGCGAAAGCCTCGCCGGCCTGATCCTGCTGATGGACATCCGCCACCCGCTGACGGACTTCGACCGCCTCATGCTGGACTGGTCCAGCGCCGGCAACATGCCGATGCATATCCTCTTGACCAAAGCCGACAAGCTGGCCTTCGGTGCGGCGAAGAACGCACTGCTCAAGGTGCGCCAGGAAATCCGCAAGGGTTGGGGCGAAGGTGTGTCCATCCAACTGTTCTCGGCACCCAAGCGCCAAGGCATCGAAGAAGCCCATGCCGTGCTCGCGCACTGGCTGCAGCTGGACCTGGAAGAAGGCGAGGCCGAAGTCTGAATCGCAGGCAAAAAAAACCCCGGACTTCGTATGGGGAGGGGGAAGTTCGGGGTTTAAGTCTGAACCGCTAGGGCGGGGTTCAGATATCTGCCAACACTAAACACAGCAAAAGGAGCATCGAAGGGCTTCACCAGCCGTTCAGTTGTGTGACTCCCCCGCCTCGCAGAAAGTTCAGACTGATTATCAAAACAGTTTGCTATGAAAATAAACCCGTTTATTCGATCAAGAACTAAGCGTCTGTTTCATTCCTGAAACAGGCGCTCGCTCCGAGGGCGCACTCAATGCGCCTCGTCCCAGTTGTCACCCACGCCCACTTCCACGACCAGCGGCACGTCCAGTTCGGCGGCACCACTCATCAGCGGACGAATCCGTTCGCTCACCTGCGCCACCAGGTCCTCCCGCACTTCCAGCACCAATTCGTCGTGAACCTGGAGGATGACGCGGGCATCCAGACCGCTTTCCTGCAGCCAGTCGTCCACAGCGACCATGGCGCGTTTCATGATGTCCGCCGCGGTGCCTTGCATCGGTGCGTTGATCGCAGTGCGCTCGGCACCCTTGCGCATGGCCTGGTTCTTCGAGTGGATTTCCGGCAGATACAGGCGACGCCCGAACAGGGTCTCGACGAAGCCCTGCTGCGCGGCCTGCTCACGGGTGCGTTCCATATAGGCCAGCACGCCGGGGTAGCGGGCGAAATAGCGATCGATGTAAGCCTGGGCCTCTTTGCGGTCGACGCCGATCTGCTTGGCCAGGCCGAAGGCGCTCATGCCGTAGATCAGGCCGAAGTTGATCGCCTTGGCACTGCGACGCTGGTTGTTGCTGACTTCGTCCAGCGGCACGCCGAAGACCTCGGAGGCGGTGGCGCGGTGCACGTCGCGGTCGTGGCGGAAAGCATCCAGCAGGCCTTCATCCTTGGCCAGGTGAGCCATGATGCGCAGCTCGATCTGCGAGTAGTCCGCCGCCAACAGCTTGTAGCCCTTGGGCGCAACAAAGGCCTGGCGGATGCGACGCCCCTCGGCGGTGCGGATCGGGATGTTCTGCAGGTTCGGATCGGTCGACGACAACCGCCCTGTGGCCGCTACCGCCTGATGGTAGGACGTGTGGATGCGCCCCGTGCGCGGGTTGATCTGCTCCGGCAGCTTGTCGGTGTAGGTGCTCTTGAGCTTGCTCAGGGAGCGGTACTGCATGATCACCTTGGGCAGCTCGTAATCCTGCTCGGCGAGGTCCGCAAGCACGTTCTCGGCGGTGGACGGTTGCCCGGTCGCGGTCTTGGCCAGCACCGGCAGACCCAGTTTCTCGTAGAGAATGGCACCGAGCTGCTTGGGCGAACCGAGGTTGAATTCCTGCCCGGCCAGGTCATAGGCCTGGCGCTCCAGCGCCACCATCTTCTCGCCCAGCTCCAGGCTCTGCTGGCCCAGCAGCTTGCCGTCGACATAGGCGCCATTGCGCTCGATGCGCGCGAGCACCGGCACCAGCGGCATCTCGATCTCCTTCAGCACCTTGGCCAGGGACGGGATGGCTTCCAGCTTCTGCCAGAGGGCCTGGTGCAGGCGCAGGGTGACGTCCGCATCCTCGGCCGCATAAGGACCAGCCTGCTCGAGGGCGATCTGGTCGAAGGTCAGCTGTTTGGCGCCCTTGCCCGCAATGTCCTCGAAACGGATGGTGCTGTGGCCCAGGTACTTGAGGGCCAGGCTGTCCATATCGTGGCGGGTGGCCGTAGCGTCCAGCACGTACGACTCGAGCATGGTATCGAAGGCAATGCCCTGCATGGTGATGGGCGTCGAGGCATTGGCCAGGACGTTCATGTCGTACTTGGCGTGCTGGCCAACCTTGGCCTTGGCGGGGTCCTCCAGCAGCGGCTTGAGGGCCTTGAGCACGGCGTCGCGGTCCAGCTGCGCCGGCACGCCCATGTAGCTGTGGGCGAGCGGAACATAGGCGGCTTCCCCAGCCTCGACGGCGAAGGACACACCCACTACCTGCGCCTGCTGGGCGTCGATGCTGGTGGTCTCGGTGTCGAAAGCAAAGAGCTGCGCGGCTTCAAGCTTCTTCATCCAGGCGTCGAACTGCGCTTGCTCCAGCACGATCTCGTAGCGCTTTTCGGCCTCGGCCACCGGCGCTTCTTCCAGCGCGAGCTGCTCGCCACTGGACTTGGCCTGGCGTTGCAGATCATCCAGCCAAGTCTTGAATTCCAGGATGCGGTAAAGCTCGGCCAGGGATTCGCGGTCCGGCTCGCCGGGGTGCAGGGAGTCGATTTCGACGTTCAGCTCCACGTCACACTTGATGGTGGCCAGTTTGTAGGACAGGTAGGCCATGTCCTTGTGCTCTTCGAGCTTGGCCGGCAGGCCCTTGGCGCCTCGGATCGGCAAGGCGGGCACCTTGTCCAAGCTGGCATAGAGCACGTCGAGCCCCCCACCCACACCGGTGAGCAGGCCGAGGGCGGTCTTCTCGCCGACGCCGGGCACGCCCGGGATGTTGTCGACCTTGTCGCCCATCAGCGCCAGGTAGTCGATGATGAGTTCAGGACCGACACCGAATTTCTCCTTCACGCCATCCACGTCCAGCGCGCTACCGGTCATGGTGTTGACCAGCGTAATGTGCCCGTCGACCAGTTGCGCCATGTCCTTGTCACCGGTGGAGATCACCACCGGGCGGCCGCCCGCGGCGCTCTGCCGGGCCAGGGTGCCGATCACGTCGTCGGCTTCCACGCCTTCCACACAGAGCAGCGGCAGGCCGAGGGCACGGACGCTGGCGTGCAGCGGCTCAACCTGCACCCGCAGCTCGTCCGGCATCGAGGGACGATTGGCCTTGTACTCGGCGAACATCGCATCGCGGAAGGTGCCGCCCTTGGCGTCGAAGACCACCGCGAAGGGGCTGTCCGGATACTGCCGACGCAGGCTCTTGAGCATGTTCAGCACACCTTTGATCGCACCCGTGGGCAAGCCGGCGGAGGTGGTCAGCGGCGGCAGGGCATGGAAGGCGCGGTACAGATAGGAGGATCCGTCCACCAGGACGAGGGGGGCTTGGCTCATGCGTGAAATCAACCTTTATTCACCGGACCCGAAGTAGAATGGACCGATCATTGACGAGAAGGGACAAGGTTACCATGCGCGCACTGAACCGCCTTTTGCTGGCCGGCCTGCTGGCCGTCGCTCCAGTCGCCTCGTTCGCCGCCGACGAGCCATCCGGGGAACCGGACGTCACCATCCGCCAGGAAGGCGACAAGACCATTCAGGAATACCGCGTCAACGGTTTCCTCTACGCCATCAAGGTGACCCCGAAGGGCGGCAAGCCGTACTTCCTGGTTCGTGCCGACGGCGAAAGCAACTTCGTCCGCTCGGACAACCCCGACATGCTTATCCCTGCGTGGGAAATCTTCAGCTGGTAGCGCACACGCAACCCCGTAACAAGGTAGTCCAATGTCCGTATTCACCCCGCTCGAACGTCCGGAACTGGAAGCTTTCCTCGCCCCTTACGGGCTGGGCCGGCTGAAGGATTTCCAGGGTATTGCCGAAGGCTCCGAGAACAGCAACTTCTTCGTCAGCCTGGAACAGGGTGAATACGTGCTCACGCTGGTTGAGCGAGGGCCGAGCCACGACCTGCCCTTCTTCATCGAACTGCTCGACGTGCTTCACGACGCGAACCTGCCGGTGCCCTTCGCCCTACGTACCAAAAGCGGTGAAGCCCTGCGTGAGCTGGCAGGCAAGCCGGCGTTGCTGCAACCGCGCCTGCCGGGCAAGCATGTACACCAGCCCAATGCCCATCACTGCGCGGAAGTCGGCAGCCTGTTGGCGCGCCTGCACCTGGCCACCCGCGAGCGGGTGCTGGAGCGCAAGAGCGATCGCGGACTGGACTGGATGCTCAATGAAGGCCCGTCGCTGGCCTTGCAACTGGACGGGCACGCGCTGCCGCTGCTGCGCGATGCGCTGAAGGAAATCGCCGAGGTGAAGCAGCGCTTCCTCGCCCTGCCACGCGCCAACCTGCACGCCGACCTGTTCAAGGACAACGCGCTGTTCGACGGCACCCACCTGTCCGGGGTTATCGACTTCTACAACGCATGCGCCGGCCCCATGCTCTATGACCTTGCCATCTGCCTGAACGATTGGTGCTCGGACGCCGACGGTCGCCTCGACGCCCCCCGCGCCCGCGCCCTGCTCGGCGCCTATGCCGCACTGCGGCCGTTCACCGCCGCCGAAGCCGAACTCTGGCCGACCGCACTGCGCATCGCCTGCGTGCGCTTCTGGCTGTCCCGCCTGATCGCCGCCAACACCTTCGCCGGGCAGGACGTGCTGATCCACGATCCCAATGTGTTCCAGATGCGGCTGGCGCAGCGGCAGAAGGTCGAGGTGGCGTTGCCGTTTGCCCTCTAAGCCCAGGTCGGGCGCGCTTTTCTGTAGGGGCGAATTCATTCGCCAAGGGCAGCGCAGCTGCCCCCTTCAAACCTGCAGGGCAGGCCTTCGGCCTGCTTGGCGAATGAATTGGCTATGTCTCCGTTAGCTGTTGAAACGTTGAGTGAAGCCTTCTAGCGCGGGCCCTCTAGGCTTCCGCGCCAGCCGGATACAACCCTCACCCCCGCCCCCGCCCTGCGCCCCGGCCTGATCGCTTCGCGCTCAGGCGTTCATCGCCACCGGAAGCATTGCTTCCGAAAGCGTGCCTCTTCACCCCAGAGGGCAAGGGGTGACTCGCGCCGACGAGGCATGAGTCATCCTGAAGCCCACACGGGCCTGATACCAGGCAGACGAGGTGGGGCAGAGACTGCGCCCCTTCAGGAGGCTGAGCGGAATCGTTGTGAAACGGAGCGAAGCGAAGTAACAGCCGAAGGCTGGCCCGCAGGGCGAGCGTAGCGAGTCAGGGGGACGAGCGGCATGGATGCCGCGAGTGGCGTGTGGGGCCAAGGATGGCCCCTCGCGCCGTGCCCCCGGACGCTGCTTGCAGCGAACGCACTTCAGTGCGGCCCGAAGGGCGAGCGAAGCGAGTAACAACGATGGAGGGAGGGAACCCCGGCGAAGCCGGGGCCGGATGCAGGGGCAAGCCCTTTGGTTCCTTTCTGGCGTTTGAGAAAGGGACTCGCCTGGGAAGGCGAAACCAGAAACATCCGCAGAACTCGGCAAGCAGCCTGGCTCAGGACGTTCTAGCAACACTTAATGCAGACATAGCCAATGAATTCGCCCCCACGAGGTTCGTTTCGGTCTGACGCCCTTCAAAACGCATGCTCTGCCCTCGCAAAGACCAAATCGGTGGCAGACATCCCTGTCGTTACTCCTCTGCCCAAGTTCAACCCCGGCCCGGCCATCCATGGCCGGTCATTCGCCGGGGCATCGCAAGCGTTGCCTTTTCCGGCTCACCCACACTTGGAATGCCCACAGTTGAGACAGGTGGCGCAACCATCCATCTGCACCACAGCCTGTGTGCTGCATTTGCCGCAGAGCTGGGCGCCCGGCGGGAAACCCTCACCGGGCTCGGCGGTGGAGGTGCCCAGGCTGGCTTCGTAGGCGGCGCGCTTTTCGGCCAGGTAGAGCTTGTGCTCCTCGTCCAGCTTCTGGCCTTCCATCAGGCCGATGGCCACCAGGTGGCGCTCCAGCACGGCACCGATCTCGGCCACCAGCGACGGCATGTAGACGCCTCCACGCTTGAGGTAGCCGCCACGCGGATCGAACACGGCCTTCAGTTCTTCCACCAGAAACGTGCAATCGCCGCCCTTGCGGAACACCGCCGACATGATGCGGGTGAGAGCGACTATCCACTGGAAGTGCTCCATGCCCTTGGAGTTGATGAAAATCTCGAAGGGCCGGCGCTGCTCAAAGGCGGTGCCCAGGTTGAGCACGATGTCATTGATGGTCACGTAGAGCGCGTGCTCGAACAGCGGCGACTTGATCTTGTAGGTGGCACCGACCAAGGTCTCCGGGCGCTGCAGGGTCTCGTCCATCTGCACCACGGCAGCCGCTTCCTCGGCGGCTTTGCGGGCCTTTTCCTGGTCCAGGTCCACCAGGCTGAAGCCCTTGATCTTCTTTTCGATCTTGATGGTCATGGCGGCCTCCGACCGTTCAGTACTTGCCGTAATAGCCTTCCTTCAAAGCTTCGAAGAGATTGGCGGCGGTATGCACTTCACCGTCGTACTCCACTTCCTCGTTACCGCGCAGCTCCACTTGGGTGCCGTCCTCCAGCTCGAAGCGGTAGACGGTCCTTTCCAGGTCCGCATCCTTCACCAGCACGCCCTGGAAGGCGGCTGGATTGAAGCGGAATGTGGTGCAGCCCTTGAGGCCCTGGCGCCAGGCCTGAAGGTAGATGTCCTTGAACTCTTCGAAGGGGAAGTCCGTGGGCACGTTGGCAGTCTTGGAAATGGAGGAGTCGATCCACTTCTGCGCCGCCGCCTGCATCTCTACGTGCTCGGCTGGGCTGATGTCGTCGGCGCTGACGAAGTAGTCCGGCAGGCGCTGCGCCGGGTGCTCGGCATTCGGCCGCGCCCGGCTGTTGACCAGCGCACGGTAGGCGAGCAGCTCGTAGCTGCACACCTCGATCTTCTCCTTGGTCTTGCGTCCGGGGCGGATCAGGTTGCGCGAATACTGGTGGGCGTAGCTCGGCTCGATGCCGTTGGAGGCGTTGTTCGCCAGGCTCAGGCTGATGGTCCCGGTGGGCGCGATGGAGCTGTGATGGGTGAAGCGCGCGCCCACTTCGGCCAGCTCGGCCACCAGCTCCGGCGCATGTTCGGCAATGCGCTGCATGTAGCGGGAATAGCGGGCATGAAGGATGCGGCCGGGCACCCGGTCGCCGACCTTGTAGCCGTCATCCACCATCTCCGGACGTTTGCGCAACATGGCGGCGGTCACTTCGTAGTCCCGGGCCAGGATGGGGGCTGGGCCTTTCTCCCGGGCCAGCTCCAGGGCGACCTGCCAACCGGCCAGGGCCATCTCCCGCGCAACCTCTTCGGTGAACACACAGGCCTCGGTGCTGCCATAGCGCAACCTGAGCAGCGCCAGGGCAGAGCCCAGGCCGAGGAAGCCCATGCCATGACGGCGCTTGCCAAGGATCTCTTCGCGCTGTTGCTCCAGCGGCAGGCCATTGATCTCCACCACGTTGTCGAGCATCCGGGTGAACACCCGCACCACGGCGCGGAAACGCTCCCAGTCGAAATGGGCGTCTTCACTGAAGGGCTCCTCGACGAAAGCGGTGAGATTGATCGAGCCGAGCAGGCATGATCCATAGGGCGGGAGGGGCTGTTCGCCGCAATTGTGGGCATGCAGGCCATTGCCATCGAAGGCATTGATGCCGGGAACACTTGCGTCGAAGACAGGCTCCTCTGCGCACTCATCCAAGGCTTCCACCGTGGCGATGAAGCGCTGACGATTGGGGGCGCGCTGGTAGCCGGCGAGGGCGGTTTCAAGCCGTTGCGCCTTGTTCCGGTCGGCAAAGCCGATCAACTCGGCATAGCGCACCAGGGATTCGCCGCTGATCACCAACTCGTGCTGAGCCTGGGTGTGATAGAGCGCCTGACCGCTGCGACCATCGGGTAAATAACGCTCTCCGGCTGGCCGTCGCTCGCGGTAGAGGGTAGAGACGACGCCCAGGCGAAGCAGGATGCGCTGTACGGTCTGCAGGCGCGCCAGATCGGACTGCGCCAAGCGGACGGATACGCCCTTTTCCTGTATCCCCTGGACGGAACCGTCGGCATCGAAAAAGCCTCGCAGGAAGCCACGGCAAGCGTCGCTGGAAAGGCGCTCCAGGTTCGGGGTGAGGCACTTGTCCCCGGGTTTCATGCCCAGGGAATAAGCGAGGTCCCGCAGGGCCGCGGACTTCATCCTCCACTCGCCACGCCCGCTTACAGCCACCCACCCGGAAAAGTCCGCCCTGTGACCCAGCCGACGGATACAGCGTAGCGCTTCGTCCATCAGGGAACGGTCAATGCCGCAGTCGTTCTCCGCAGCGGCCAACGGCCAGGCGGAGAGAATCGCCGTGTCCGCCTTGAGGGTGCCGTCGCCCACCAACAGCCCCAGAAGGTAGCCCTCCTCCTGACCGAGATCCCCTGGCCATGCGGCGTTGGCGCGGTGATCAGCAAGCAATACCTGGTCGCCGGGTCGCAACTCGCTGGCGGCGCACCACTGGGTTTCCAGGCGCCAGCGAGTGGTTGCGGTGACCCTGCGCACGCGGTGATCGGCGGTCAGGCGCAGTTGATATCCCTCGCGAGTACGCAGGGCCAACACGGGTCGAATACCGGTCTGGAAGAAACCCTGAGCAGTGGACGGGTAGTCGACACCGTCGACCCGTGCCCAGAAGGGCTGGCCCAGCAATTCACGCACCTGGCGCGGTCCCTCCGCGGTATGCACCCAGGTATCCGCGGTAACGCAAGGATTGGTCGCGCGGATCGCCTCGCACCACCAGTTGTTGTTCAGCTCGTTGACCCGGTCGATGAGGATGAAGCCTGGCTCCGCGAAGTCGTAGGTGGAGACCATGATCATGTCCCACAGGTGCCGGGCCTGGACGCGGCCGTAGACCTTGCAGGCCACCAGGCCGTCCTCGCGGACGATGTAACCGTCGTGCACCGGCCAGTCGCGCCAGATCATCTGGGCAGAGTCGCTGAAGTCCAGCTCATCACGCTCTTTGGGGTGTACCGGGTAGAGCAGTGGCCATTCGGTGTCGTTCTCCACCGCGTGCATGAAAGCGTCGCTGACCAGCAGGCTGAGGTTGAACTGGCGCAGGCGGCCATCCTCGCGCTTGGCGCGAATGAACTCGCGCACGTCCGGGTGGCAGACATCGAAGGTGCCCATCTGCGCGCCGCGGCGGCCGCCGGCGGAGCTCACGGTGAAGCACATCTTGTCGTAGATATCCATGAAGGACAGCGGCCCGCTGGTCTGCGCGCCAGCCCCGGAGACGTACGCGCCATGCGGACGCAAGGTGCTGAACTCGTAGCCGATGCCGCAGCCGGCCTTGAGCGTCAACCCGGCTTCGTGGACCTTGCCGAGGATGTCGTCCATGGAGTCGCGGATGGTGCCGGAAACCGTGCAGTTGATGGTCGAGGTGGCCGGCTTGATGTCCTGGGCGCCTGCATTGGAGATGATTCTTCCAGCAGGAATGGCGCCGTTTCGCAGGGCCCAGAGGAAGCGTTCATACCAATGCTCGCGCGCCGCGGTGTCGGCCTCCACCTCGGACAGTGCACGAGCCACGCGCTGCCAGGTGGCGTCCGGGGTGAGATCGATCGGCGTACCGTCCTTGTGCTTGAGGCGATACTTGCTGTCCCAGATATCCTCCGAGGCCGCCTGCAAGGCAATGCCATGGCTGCCCTGGACCTGCTTGGGCGCTCCCGTCCTGGCCATCCGCTGCCCTCCTTCAATGAAGAGTCCAGACTAGTCTGACCACGAATGCCGGCCGCTGATTCGCATCAATGCGGCCCGCGGCCCCTCTTTCACCTTAGCAGGCACTGCCGATCACCCATGCAAGGTGGGCTGAAGCCCGCCCTTGGGGCGGTTACAACGCTTCCAGGCAGCCGGCGAGACCATCGCCGAGACTCTGCAAAAGGGTCTCGTAACCATTGGCGGCGACCGGTGCATTCATGCCCAGGGCATCCAGCTCGGCCAAGCGCACTTGCAGGCCGGCGGTCAGGGTGTCGGCGAGGCGCGGGCGCACCGGCGGTTCGCTGAACACGCAGCTCGGACCGGCTTTCTGCAGGCGCTCACGCATGGCGGCGACATGGCGGGCGCCGGGCTGCACTTCACCGGCCACGCTGAACACACCGGTATGGCGCAGGCCATAGGCTGCCTCGAAGTAATCGAAGGCTTCGTGGAAGACGAAGAACGGCTTACTGGAAACCTTGGCCATGCGTGCCTTGAGGCGGGCGTCGAGCTGGTCGAGGCGGCCTTCGAATGCTTTCAGGTTGGCTTGGTAGCGGGCGGTGTTGGCCGGATCAACAGTGGCAAGATCGGCGGCCATGCGCGCGGCGATCACCCGAGCATTGGCCGGCAGCAACCAGAGGTGGGCGTCCAGGGAGCCCGGACGGTGGTCATGGTCGTGCTCATGTTCATCGTGGCCCTCCTCTTCATGCTCGTCGTGAAGGGCTTCGAATTGCCGCAGTTGCATGCCAGGAAGCGCCTGCAGCACTACGTTGGGCTTGTCGCGCCCCTGCAGCACTCGAGGCAGGAAGCCTTCCAGGTCCGGGCCGACCCAGTAGAACAGATCCGCCTCGCGCACCCGACGTACGTCGGATGGGCGCAGGGCGTACTGGTGCGGCGAAGCGCCGGGGGGCAATAGCACGTCGGGCTGGCCGGCGCCATCCTGCACGGCGGCAGCGATCAGTTGCAGCGGTTTGATGCTGGTCAGCAGGCGCACGTCGGCCTGGGCCGACAGGGCGCAAGCGCTGAGGAACAGGGAGACGAATAGACGGAACACGGCACAGACTCGGCGGCAAAAGAGTTATAGAATAACGTCTCTTTCCCCAAACGTCGCCGCCACCATGCTCAAGCCGATCAGCGTGAAAGCTCCCCTGGCCTGCCGCCCCCACGACCACTCCCATTGCGTGTCCAGTGCCCTGGCCGAAGCCGATGCCATCTGCAGCCGCGAGGGCCTGCGCCTGACCACCCTGCGCAAACGGGTGCTGGAACTGGTCTGGCAGAGCCACAAGCCGCTGGGTGCCTACGACATCCTTGGCGTGCTGGCCGAAGAAGACGGTCGCCGCGCGGCGCCGCCCACCGTTTACCGTGCCCTGGACTTCTTGCTGGAGAATGGCCTGGTACACCGCATCGCCTCGCTCAACGCCTTCGTCGGCTGCAACCATCCGGGTGATGCCCACCAAGGCCAGTTCCTCATCTGCCGCAACTGCCAGACCGCCATCGAGTTGGAGCAATCCAGCATCAGCCAGGCCATCGTCGACAGCGCCAAGTCCGTCGATTTCGTCGTCGAAGGCCAGACCGTGGAGGTTGTCGGTCTCTGCGCCAGCTGCCAGGTGGCCGCATGAGCGATGTGCTGATCCGCCTGGACAAGGTCGGCGTCGACTTCGCCGGCCAGCCGGTGCTGCAGGACGTTCACCTGGCGGTGAAGGCAGGGGAGATCGTCACCCTGATCGGCCCCAACGGGGCTGGCAAGACCACCCTGGTACGCACCGTACTCGGCCTGCTCAAGCCCGACAGCGGCGAGGTCTGGCGCAAACCGCGCCTGCACATCGGCTACATGCCGCAGAAGCTCCAGGTGGACGCGACGCTGCCTCTGACCGTACTGCGCTTCCTGCGCCTGGTGCCGGGCGTGGACCGCACGAAGGCGCTCGCGGCCCTGGACGAAGTCGGCGCCACCCAGGTCATCGACAGCCCGCTGCAAACCATCTCCGGCGGCGAGCTGCAGCGCGTACTGTTGGCCCGCGCCCTGCTGCGCGAGCCTGAACTGCTGGTGCTGGACGAGCCGGTGCAGGGCGTCGACGTCGCCGGCCAGGCCGAGCTCTACCGCCTGATCACCCGCCTGCGCGACCGCCACGGCTGCGGCGTGCTGATGGTCTCCCACGACCTGCACTTGGTGATGAGCACCACCGACCAGGTGGTCTGCCTGAACCGCCACGTCTGCTGCTCCGGCCACCCGGAACAAGTCAGCTTCGATCCGGCCTTCGTCGAGTTGTTCGGCCAGGACGCCAAGAGCCTGGCCGTCTACCACCACCATCACGATCATGCCCACGACCTGCATGGCGAAGTGGTGAAGACTCCCTTCCCCAACGGCACCCGTTTCACTCCCGTCCACAAGCACGGCCCCGACTGCAACCATGGCTGACTTTCTACTCAACGCCCTGCTCGCCGGCCTCGCGCTGGCCCTGGTGGCCGGCCCCCTCGGTTCCTTCGTGGTCTGGCGGCGCATGGCCTATTTCGGCGACACCCTGTCCCACGCCGCCCTGCTCGGCGTGGCCCTCGGCCTGATGCTGGACGTCAGCCCGACCCTCGCGGTAACCGTCGGCTGCGTCCTGCTCGCCGTGCTGCTGGTGACCCTGCAACAACGCCAGCCGCTGGCCTCGGACACGCTGCTGGGAATCCTCGCTCACAGCACACTGTCACTCGGCCTGGTGGTGCTGAGCTTCATGAGTGAGGTGCGCATCGACCTGATGGCCTACCTGTTCGGCGACTTGCTGGCAGTGAGCCGCACCGACCTCTACTGGATCCTCGGCGGCAGTGCCCTGGTGCTGCTGGTGCTGATCCCCATGTGGAGGCCGTTGCTGGCGATCACCGTGCATGAGGAGCTCGCGCGGGTCGAGGGCCTGCCGGTGGCGGCGATCCGCCTGGCCCTGATGCTGCTGATCGCCATCGTCATCGCCGTCGCCATGAAGATCGTCGGCGTGCTGCTGATCACCTCATTGCTGATCATTCCGGCAGCGGCGGCCCAACGCCACGCCCGCAGCCCTGAACAGATGGCCCTGGGTGCCAGCCTGCTGGGCCTGGTGGCCGTGTGCGTCGGCCTCGCGCTGTCCTGGTTCAAGGACACCCCGGCCGGCCCGTCCATCGTGGTTTCCGCCGCCAGCCTGTTCCTCTTCAGCTTTGCCCTGCCGCGGCGCGCCTGAGGTCGGCAAGCACCAGGGACGCGGCCTTCTCCGCGATCATCAACGTCGGTGAGCAGGTGTTGCCGGAGACGATCTCCGGCATCACCGAGGCATCGGCGATGCGCAATCCCGGCACCCCGTGCACCTTCAGTTCGGCGTCCACCACGGCCTCCTGCCCCTGGCCCATGCGGCAGGTGCCCACCGGGTGGAAGATAGTGGTGCCGATCTGGCCCGCCGCCTCATGCAGATCCTTTTCGCTCTGCAGCGCCGAACCTGGCAGGTACTCTTCCGGCCGATAGCGCGCCAGGGCCGGCGCGGCTGCAATGCGCCGGGTCAGGCGGATGGCGTCGGCCGCCACACGCAGATCCTCGACGTGACTCAGGTAGTTGGGCTGGATCAGCGGCGGTGCCCTGTGATCGACGGAACGGATATCCACCCGACCCCGACTCTGTGGACGCAGGTTACACACCGAAGCGGTGAAAGCCGGGAAGGGGTGCAGCGGCTCACCGAAGCGCTCCAGGGACAACGGCTGCACGTGGTACTCGAGGTTCGCGCGCGTCTGCTCCGGACCTGAGCGAACGAAAGCACCCAACTGGCTCGGCGCCATGGCCAGCGGCCCGCTGCGGCTGGCCAGATAACGCAGCCCCATGCCGAGCTTGCCCCACAGGCTGCCCGCCATCTGGTTCAGGGTTGGCACGCCGGACACCTTGAAGATCAGCCGAAGCTGCAAGTGGTCCTGCAGGTTGCCACCCACTCCGGCCAGTTCATGTCGCACGCCGACACCGAGGCGCTCCAGCAATGGCCTGGGGCCGATCCCTGAACGTTGCAGCAGCACGGGCGAGCCGACCGCGCCGGCACAGAGGATCACCTCTCGCCTCGCGCGAAACTCCTGCTGCAGACCCTCCCAGCGTCCTGACACACCCACCGCGCGGCCTTGCTCCAGCAACAGGCGATGCACCTCGACGCCCGCCCAAACCGTCAGGTTCGGTCGCTGCAGGACCGGTCGCAGGAACGCCTTGGATGCGTTCCAACGCACGCCGCTGCGCTGGTTGACCTGGAAATAGCCACAGCCCTGGTTGTCACCGGTGTTGAAGTCTTCCACCGGGGCGATGCCGCATTCACCGGCGGCCTGGCGGAACGCATCGAGGATTTCCCACGACAGCCGCTGGCGCTCCACTCGCCATTCGCCGGTGTCGTTGTGGAACTCACTGGCGCCGGCGAAGTGGTTCTCGCTCTTGCGGAACAATGGCAGCACGTCGTCCCAGCTCCAGCCCGGATTGCCCAGCTCGGCCCAGCGGTCGTAGTCGGCGGCCTGGCCGCGCATGTAGATCATCCCGTTGATCGAGGAACTGCCGCCCAGCACCCGTCCACGCGGGTAGCCCAGGCTGCGGCCATGCAGGCCGGGTTCGGCTTCAGTGCGAAAGCACCAGTCGGTGCGCGGGTTGCCGATGCAATAAAGGTAGCCGACCGGGATATGAATCCAGGGATAGCTGTCGCGACCGCCAGCCTCCAGCAGCAATACGCGCACGCTCGGATCGGCCGAGAGCCGATTGGCCAACAGGCAACCGGCCGGGCCGGCGCCGACGATGAGGTAGTCGAATTCCTGGTGGACTGGGTACATGGCACTCCTCGCCGTTCCTGTCGTTATGGCCAGCCATCTTGCAGCAACTCCAGGCCGGACAGGAGCCGAGAAAGGTCCGCAAGACCGATCAGATGCCTCCAGAAATGCCATCCTCGCGGCCGATTTGCCCCTACTTTTTGTCCTGAGCAGTGCCACCGTGTAGAATCGCGCGTTTTTTGAGCAATCAGAGACCCGCCGGAATGAAGCTGTTCGCCACTCGTTGCCTGCCCGTTGTCGCCTTTTCCCTGCTGCTGGCTGCCTGCCAGACCGCCCAGCAAGTGGCCGACGTACCAACGGACGAACTGGTTAGCAGCTTCCGCCAACTTGACCAGGACCTGTCCGAAGGCAAGCTCACCGAGGCCGAAGGCCGCCTCAAGGGCCTCGAAAGCGCCGCCGCTGGCGATACTCGCCTCGAGCAATACCAGCGTCAGCTTGCCGATGCCTGGCTGAAGCGCGGCCAGACCGCGCTGCAGCAAGGCGACCTGGACACTGCCGCCAAGGCGCTCAGCCATGCCCGCAGCCTCCTGCCCCAGGCCCCCGCCTTGGCCACCGGCCTGGGCGGCGCCCTCGACAAGGCCCGTGAAGCGGCCGAAAACCGTGCCGAGGAAGCCCGCCACGCCGCCGAGGCCGCAACCGCCAAGGAAAATGCGGCTCGCCTGGAGCAGGCCCGCCAACTGCGCGAAGCGGCCGAGCGCCAGGCCGCGGCTATCCAGGCTCAAACCACCCTGCCCAATGCGCCCCAGGGCGACAACCCCATCGTCCAGACCACCAAGCCGCTGCGCGCCCTGTCGCCGCTGGTGGAAATGCCAATGCTGGATCGCGATGACAACGAAAACCTGCGCCGCCTGCTGGACAGCGTGGCCACTGACATCGTTGCCCACGACTGCGCCGTGCAGATCCAGGTGCGCGAAGCCAAGGACTACCCCTGGGTCGCCGCCCTGCTGTCGGCACGGGTGAAAAAGCTCGACCCCAACTTCAAGACTCAATACAGCCAGGCCCTGAAGCCCGACCAGGTGCCGCGCCTGGTACTCAGCCCGCGTCACTGAACGCTTCTCGCTGGCGGCATCTAGACTGGGCGAAGTCCGTCTATCGCTTATTCCTTGTTGCTATAGCCATAGGTCCAGAAAGATTTTCTGTGCCTATGTGCCAACAGGTAAACTTGCCGGTTTTTAGCCGATCCGGCTAACGACGAACCCACAAGGTTTCCGCAGTGATCGAATTTCATAACGTCCACAAGGCGTACCGCGTCGAAGGCCGCGAGATCCCAGCCCTGCAGCCGACCGACCTGGCCATCCAGAGTGGCGAAGTGTTCGGCCTGATCGGTCATTCAGGCGCCGGCAAGAGCACCCTGCTGCGCTTGATCAACCGCTTGGAAGAACCCTCCGGCGGTCGCATCGTCATCGATGGCGAAGACATCACCGCCCTCGACAGCGAAGGCCTGCGCCGTTTCCGCCAGCGCGTTGGGATGATCTTCCAGCACTTCAATCTGCTGTCGTCCAAGACCGTGGCCGAGAACGTCGCCCTGCCACTCAAGCTAGCCGGTGAACTGTCGCGCAGCGAGATCGATCGCCGCGTTGCCGAACTGCTGGCCCGCGTCGGCCTAAGCGACCACGCGCGCAAGTACCCGGCTCAGCTTTCCGGCGGCCAGAAGCAGCGCGTCGGCATCGCCCGCGCCCTGGCCACACAGCCGAAGATCCTACTCTGCGACGAGGCCACCAGCGCCCTCGACCCGCAGACCACCGCGCAGGTTCTGCAACTGCTGGCCGAGATCAACCGTGAACTGAAACTCACCATCGTCCTCATCACCCACGAGATGGATGTGATCCGCCGGGTCTGCGACCGCGTGGCAGTCATGGATGGTGGCGTGATCGTCGAGCAAGGTGCGGTGGCCGATGTTTTCCTGCATCCCCGGCACGCCACCACCCAGCGCTTCGTGCTCGAGGACGAGCACGTCGACGAGGGCGAGCAGCGCGATGACTTCGCCCACGTCGCCGGCCGCATCCTGCGCCTGACCTTCCGCGGCGAAGCGACCTACTCCCCGCTGCTGGGCACCGTCGCGCGCCAGACCGGCGTTGACTACAGCATCCTTGCCGGGCGCATCGACCGCATCAAGGACACCCCCTACGGCCAGCTGACCCTGGCCCTGACCGGCGGCGACATTGACGCCGCGCTTGCCTGCTTCCGCGAGGCCGACGTGCACCTGGAGATCCTGCGCTGATGGACGCCCTGCTCGCCAATATCGACTGGTATGAAATCTGGCTCGCCACCGTCGACACCTTCCTGATGCTAGGCGGCTCGCTGCTGTTCACCGTGCTGCTCGGCCTGCCGCTGGGCGTGCTGCTGTTCCTCACCGGCCCGCGCCAGCTGTTCGAACAGAAGGCCGTGTACGGTCTGCTGTCGCTGCTGGTCAACGTGCTGCGCTCGCTGCCCTTCATCATCCTGCTGATTGTGATGATTCCCTTCACCGTGTTCATCACCGGCACCTCCCTGGGCGTTGCCGGTGCCATCCCGCCGCTGGTGGTCGGTGCCACACCGTTCTTCGCGCGCTTGGTGGAAACCGCCCTGCGCGAAGTGGACAGGGGCATCCTCGAAGCGACCCAGGCGATGGGCGCCACCACCCGGCAGATCATCGTCAACGCACTGCTACCGGAAGCGCGGCCGGGCATCTTCGCTGCCATTACCGTCACGGCCATCACCCTGGTGTCCTACACCGCGATGGCGGGTGTGGTGGGCGCGGGCGGCCTGGGCGACCTGGCCATCCGCTTCGGCTACCAGCGTTTCCAGACCGACGTGATGGTAGTCACCGTGATCCTGCTGCTGGTGCTCGTACAAATCCTGCAAACCGTCGGCGACAAGCTGGTGGTGCACTTCTCTCGTAAATAACCCAGGCCGGCGCAGACCGCGCCGCCAGATGACTTCCCACAAGGAGCCGCTCATGAAGAAACTGCTGGTGGCCTTCGCCGCCCTGACCGCCCTCTCCGCCCAAGCCGACACCCTGAAAGTCGCCGCCACCCCGGTGCCCCACGCGGAGATCCTCGAATTCATCCAGCCGCAGCTGGCCAAAGAAGGCGTGGACCTGCAGGTGAAAGTCTTCACCGACTACGTACAGCCTAACGTGCAGGTCGCCGAAGGCCGCCTGGACGCCAACTTCTTCCAGCACCAGCCCTACCTCGACGAGTTCAACAAGGCCCGTCAGACCAAGGTGAAACTGGTATCCGTGGTGGGTGTGCACGTCGAGCCCTTCGGCGCTTACTCCAGCAAGGTGAAATCCCTGGCCGAACTGCCCGAAGGCGCCCAGGTGGTCATCCCCAACGACGCCACCAACGGCGGCCGTGCCCTGCTGCTGCTGGACAAGGCCGGCGTGATCAAGCTGAAGGACAACACCAGCATCACCGCCACCCCGAAGGACATCCTCGAGAATCCGAAGGGTATCAAGGTGCGCGAGCTCGAAGCCGCGACCCTGCCGCGCGTGCTGAACCAGGTTGACCTGGCGCTGATCAACACCAACTACGCCCTGGAAGCCAAGCTGAACCCCACCAAGGACGCCCTGGTGATCGAAGGCAGCGACTCGCCCTACGTGAACATCCTGGTTGCCCGCGAGGACAACAAGGCCAGCGCCGACATGCAGAAACTGGCCAAGGCCCTGAACAGCCCCGAGGTGAAGAAGTTCATCGAGGAGAAGTACAAAGGCGCCGTGGTGCCGGCGTTCTGATCGCTATCGCTGCAATGAGAAAGCCCGCTCAGATGAGCGGGCTTTTTTGTGGATGTCTGTAGGGGCGAATGAATTCGCCCCTACAAGGTCTCCCGCATTCAGCCCTTCGGCGTCACCAACCCCGGCAGTTGCTCCTTGAGCTTCTGGTTGTTCAGCGGCGAGCGGATGAAGCCGCGCTGGGTACCGTCCGGGCCCAGGACCACCAGGTTGCCGCTGTGGTCGACGGTGTAGTTTTCCTTGCTGGTGTCAGCCGGTATGAAGGGGATGCTTACCGCATTGGAGAGTTTCTGCAGGGTCGGCAGGTCGGCGGTCAGGCCGATGAAGGCCGGGTCAAAGTAGCCCAGGTACTGCTTGAGCTGTTGTGGTGTGTCGCGGTTGGGGTCGACGCTGACGAGGATGATCTGCAGGTTGTTGCGCGCCGCCTCCGGCAGCAGGCCTTTGAGTTCGCGCATCTGCGCCAGTGTGGTGGGGCAGATGTCCGGGCAGAAGGTGTAGCCGAAGAACACCAGGCTCCACTTGTCCTTGAACTGGTCGACGCGCATCTTTTCACCGTCCTGGTTAGTCATTTCCAGCGCCGGCAGGGTGCGGCTCTGCGGCAGCAGGACGATGCCGGCATCGAGCAATTTGGTCGGGTCGGCCTGAGCCTGGCTGGTCAGGACTTTGTGCACGGTGAGGCCGAGCACCACAGCAACCAGGGCGACGAGGACGAATACGGTTTTCTGGATTCTGGTCATAGGTTCAGCATCAGGTAGTGGTCCACCAGCAGGGCGATGAACAGCAGGAAGAGGTAGGCGATAGAGTACTTGAAGGTCCTGATCGCCGCGTGTGGTTTGCTGTCACGGTACAGCACCCAGGCCCACTGCAGGAACCGCGCGCCCAAGGCCACCGCGCATACCAGGTACAGCACGCCGCTCATGTGGATGGCGTACGGCAGCAGGCTCACGGCGAACATCACCAGGGTGTAGAGCAGGATGTGTACCTTGGTGTAGTGCTCACCGTGCGTTACCGGCAGCATCGGGATATCGGCCTTGGCGTATTCCTCTTTGCGATGAATGGCGAGCGCCCAGAAGTGCGGCGGGGTCCAGGCGAAGATGATCAGTACCAGCAGCAGCGGTTCGGCGGACAGGTGACCGGTGACCGCCACCCAGCCGAGCAGCGGCGGTGCGGCACCGGCCAGGCCGCCGATGACGATGTTCTGTGGCGTGGCGCGCTTGAGGAAACCGGTGTAGAGCACCGCATAACCCACCAGCGAAGCCAGGGTGAGCCAGGCCGTCAGTTCGTTGGTGAAGGCCAGCAGCAAAGCCTGGCCGACGAGCGCCAGGATGAAGGCGAACGCCAGGGCCGCGACCGGAGAGACCCGCCCATTCACCACCGGGCGCTTCAGCGTCCGCGCCATGATCGAATCGATGCGCCGGTCCACCACATGGTTGACGGCCGCTGCAGCGCCCGCGCAGAGGCCGATGCCGAGATTGCCGAACAGCAGCACCGTCCAGGGCACACCGGCGCGCGTGGCGAGGAACATGCCCACCAACGAGGTGATCAGCATCAGCACCACCACCTTGGGCTTGGTCAGCTCCAGATAGTCGCGCCAGCTGGCGTGGGCCTGGCTGTGTCCTTGGCTGAGCAGAGTGGCCATGGTGTGTTCTCCTTATTTGCTGTGCGAAGTGATCACCGTAGGAGCGAGCTCTGCTCGCGAATCCCCGGCAATTTCGCGTTCGCGAGCAGAGCTCGCTCCTACTAAGAGACCCGGGTGACGCACCCGGTAATTCACTGAAACCAGCACCAGCAGCAGCAGAGCGCCGCCGCCGTTGTGAGCCACTGCCACCGGCAGCGGCAGATGGAACATCACGTTGCTGATGCCCAGTCCCACCTGCAGGCAGAGCGCCGCCAGCAGCAGTCCGGCAAGCCGTGACAGTCCGTTGCGATGGAGTTGCCAGATGACGCCCAGCAGCACGAGGGTCACGGCCAGCGCACCGAGGCGGTGAGTCATGTGAATGGCGGTGCGGGCGTCGCTGTCGAGCTGGCCGCCCAGGTAGTTCGGGCCAATGTGCTGAGTCAGGTGGAAGCCATTGGCGAAGTCCATCGCTGGCCACCACTCGCCGTGGCAGGTGGGCAGGTCGACACAGGCTACCGCGGCATAGTTGGAGCTGACCCAGCCGCCCAGCGCGATCTGCCCGACCACCAGTACCAGCCCCAAGGCTGCCCAGCGCCGCAGTCGGGACGGCAGCTCGACAGCGGGGAAGGCGTTGGACAGCCGCAGACAGAGCAGCAACAACAGTGACAGGGTGGTGAAACCGCCCAACAGATGAGCGGTGACGACCTGAGGCCAAAGCTGCAGGGTCACCGTCCACATGCCGAACGCGGCCTGTGCGATCACCACGCCCACCAGCAGCAACGGCAACTTCAGTGGCTGTCCGTCTTGACCACGCTGGTGCACGGCATGGACGGCAAGGCCGAGGATCACTAGCCCCAGGGTACCGGCGAAATAGCGGTGGACCATTTCGTTCCAGCCCTTGTCGGCTTCCACCGGTGCGTGGGGGAAGTTGGCTTCGGCGTGGGCCAGTTGGGCTTCGGTCTGCGGCACGGCGATGAAGCCGTAGCAGCCGGGCCAGTCCGGGCAACCGAGGCCGGCATGGGTCAGGCGGGTGTAGGCACCCAGTAGCACGACCACCACTGCCAGCAGCGTGGCGAACAGCGCGAGGCGGAATCCGGGCCGGCTCTTGTACTTATCCACAGCAACCGCTCCTCACCTTTCCAGTGAAAGGGCTCGTTCAACCGATATTGGACAGCTTCAGCAGGTGGCGCAGGTCGTTGAGAATCTGCTTTCCCTTCGTGGTGCCGTCATAGCGCAGGACCAGGTTGCCATGGGGGTCGACTATCCACAGCAAGGCGCCGCCCAGGTTCTCGGTGCTCTTGCCGTAGGCGCCGGCATCCAGGCCATAGCGCTTGAGCTGTGGGTACTCTTGCTTGAGCTTGTCGGCGTAATCCGCTGGCAACCCGGTAACGGCCAGGGCGTGGCTGGCGCGGGAGGCATCGCGACCCAGACCAATATGGATTTGCCGCGCGGCATAGACCAACGCCTGGCAATCGGCCTCGCAGCCGGCCGGAGCGGTCACCAGCAGTTGCCAGGTTTCCTGCGGCGCCGCGTCCTGCACGCCGAGGTCAGCCAGCGTCTGTCCATTGCCAATCAGGACGCCGTGATAGCTGCGGCCTTCCGGCACCCAGAAACTGAACTTGTACATGGCCGTGGCAAGCATCATCGGGCCGATCACCACCATCAGGATCAGCAGCAGTTGAATCCGCCCACGGCGGCGCGGCGGTGCGGCCTCAGGCATGGCGAGTGCTGGGTTCATTGTTGTTCTCCCGTCCTTTGCGCAATCCGAAATAGATGAAAAGACCGAACAGGGCCGCCGCCAGGGCGAACCACTGCACGGCGTAGCCAAGGTGCTTTTCCGGTCCCATGGCGACCACCGCCCAGTCGGTGCGGTAAGCCGCCGCGCCTTCTTCCAGGCGCAGCTCCAGGGGCAGGCCGCTGCGACCGAGGTGCTGCCAGAGACCCGCGGTATCCACCTGGTTGATCAGTTGCGGCCAGCCGGCCGTTTCGAGATGTTTGAGTTCGAAGGCAGCGCCCGGCGGCACGTAGGCCCAGGCAACGAGTTCCAACTCGCCTACCGGGGTAGTGAAGGCTGGCGCCACGCGGCGGTCCGGCCAGGGCAGCCAGCCACGGTTGACCAGGAGCCATTGCCCGCTGGTGCTGTCCTGAAAGGGTTGCAGCAACTCGATGCCGGCCTTGCCGTCGCGGATGCGGCTGTCCAGAAGCAGGCTGTGCGCCGCGTCGAAATGGCCGTGCAGGCGTACACGCAGGTAGGCGGGAGCGGGGCTGGCGAAGAGGTGCTCGATCGCAACAGGCGAGGCAATGCGGCGGGCATCAGCGGCGGCCAGTAGCTGGCGTTTTTCTTCCGCGCGGGAGAGCTGCCAGAAGCCCAGCCCGAGCAACACCGGCAGCAGGGCCAGCACCACCAGGGTGGGCACCAGGCCGGGCCGGAAGGCGCTCACGAGCGCCGTCCGTGAGGCTGAGCAGGGCTGGCTATACTGCACAACATCCCCCTTCCCCCGGAGTCACGCATGCTCAAGGCAGCGATCGTCCTCATGTTGCTTGCCACGGTGGTCAGCCTGTTCAGCGGCCTTTTCTTCCTGGTCAAGGACGAAGGCCGCAGCTCCCGCGTGGTCAATGCGCTAACGGTTCGTGTGGTCCTGGCCGCCCTGACCCTGGCGCTCATCGCCTGGGGTTTCTACAGCGGCCAGTTCGTTTCTCAAGTCACCTGGTAGACCGGAAGCCCCCACCTCCGGCCACCGTTTTCACAGCACGTAGACGAATGTGAACAGGCCGATCCACACCACGTCCACGAAGTGCCAGTACCAGGCCGCCGCCTCGAAGCCGAAATGGTGATCGCTGTCGAAGTGGCCACGCAGGATTCGGATCAGCATCACCGTCAGGATCAGCGCCCCCATGGTTACGTGGGCACCGTGGAATCCGGTGAGCATGAAGAAAGTGGCCCCGTAGATGCCCGACCCCAGGGTCAGCCCCAGCTCCTTGTAGGCATGGATGTATTCCTCGGCCTGGAAGCCCAGGAACACCACACCCAGCAGGATGGTCGCCGCCAGCCAGGCCTTGAGCGGGCCACGCTTGTTTTTGCGCAGGGCATGGTGGGCGAAGGTCACGGTGAAACTGGACGTCACCAGCAAAAGGGTGTTGATCAGCGGCAGGTGCCAGGGGTCGATCACCGCCTTGGGCGGTGGGAACAGCTTGGAATCCGGGTTCTCCAGCAGCGGCCAGGCGTACTCGAAACTCGGCCAGAGCATGTTGGCGATACCCTTGTCGCCTTCGCCTCCAAGCCAGGGGCCGGCGAAGTAGCGAACATAGAAGAGGGCGCCGAAGAAGGCGGCGAAAAACATCACTTCGGAAAAGATGAACCAGCTCATGCCCCAGCGGAAGGAACGGTCCATCTGCCCGCTGTACAGGCCCGACCGGCTCTCGCGGATCACCGCGCCGAACCAGCCGAACATCATGTAGGCGATCAACAGTCCGCCGACGAAGAATATCATCGGCCCGTTGGATTCCGGGCGGTCGTACTTCAGGTCGTTGAACCAGGTTCCCAGCCCATAGACCGTGACCAGCAAGGCAATGGTGGCGATGATCGGCCACTTGCTCTGGGCCGGAACGTAATAGTGCTCGTGACTTGCCATCGTTGTTGTTCTCCTTATCGTCCCGTCAGCCGTCATTCCTGGCGACTGGTGGCTTGCGGGCGGTGATATCGAACAGCGTGTATGCGAGGGTCAGGTGATGCACATCGGCCGGCAGGTCACGGTCAACGATGAAGCGCACCGGCATCTCGATGCGCTCGCCGGGCTGCAGGACCTGCTGGGTGAAACAGAAGCATTCGGTCTTGTGGAAGAACGCCGCCGCCTTGGATGGCGCCACGCTGGGAATGGCCTGAGCCATCATCGGCTTGTCGGTGGGGTTGTAGGCGATGAACAGCATCTCGTTGCTCGCGCCCGGATGCACCACCAGGTCGTCCGCCTTGGGGCGAAATTCCCAGGTCATCCCGGCCGCGTTGGTGGCGAGGAACTGCACCCGCACCTGGCGCTGCTGGTCTTCGGTCTGGGCGCCCTCGTAGGCCGACCCCGTGGTCTTGCCGTTGATGCCGAAGGCCTGGCACATCACGTCGTAGATCGGCACCAGGGCAAAACCGAAGCCGAACATCGCCACCACCAGCACCAACAGGCGCTGGATCAGGCGGCGAGTGCTCAATTCCCCGCTCATCTCACTTCACTTCCGGTGGCGTGGTGAAGGTGTGGTAAGGCGCCGGCGAAGGGACCGTCCACTCCAGCCCCTCGGCGCCATCCCAGGGCTTGGCCGGGGCTTTCTTGCCGCCACGGATGCACTTGATGACGATGAACAGGAAGAGGAACTGGGTCGCGCCGAAGCTGAAGGCGCCGATGGACGAGATCATGTTGAAGTCGGCGAACTGCAAGTTGTAGTCCGGAATCCGCCGCGGCATGCCGGCCAGCCCCACGAAGTGCATGGGAAAGAAGGCCATGTTCATGCCGATGAAGCTCAGCCAGAAGTGCAGTTTGCCGAGGGTCTCGTCGTACATGTGGCCGGTCCATTTCGGCAGCCAGTAATACGCCGAGGCGAAGATGCCAAAGATGGCGCCCGGCACCAGCACGTAATGGAAGTGCGCCACCACGAAGTAGGTGTCGTGGTACTGGAAGTCCGCCGGTGCGATTGCCAGCATCAGCCCGGAGAAGCCGCCGATGGTGAACAGGATGACGAAGGCCACGGCGAACAACATCGGCGTCTCGAAGGTCAGCGAGCCTTCCCACATGGTGCTCACCCAGTTGAACACCTTCACCCCGGTGGGCACGGCGATCAGCATGGTGGCGAACATGAAGAACAGCTCACCGGTCAGCGGAATGCCCACGGTGAACATGTGGTGCGCCCAGACGATGAACGAGAGGAAGGCAATCGACGCCGTGGCGTAGACCATCGAGGTGTAGCCGAACAGCGGCTTGCGGCTGAAGGCCGGAATGATCGAGCTGACCGCACCGAAGGCGGGCAGGATCATGATGTACACCTCAGGATGGCCGAAGAACCAGAACACATGCTGGAACAGCACCGGGTCACCGCCGCCGGCAGCACTGAAGAAGCTGGTGCCGAAGTGGATGTCCATCAGCATCATCGTCACGCAGCCGGCCAGTACCGGCATCACCGCGATCAGCAGGAAGGCGGTGATCAACCAGGTCCAGACGAACAGCGGCATCTTCATCAGAGTCATGCCTGGAGCGCGCAGGTTGAGGATGGTGGCGATCACGTTGATAGCCCCCATGATCGAACTGATGCCCATCAGGTGGATGGCGAAGATGAAGAAGGTCACGCTCTCCGGCGCGTAGGTCGTGGATAACGGCGCATAGAAGGTCCAGCCGAAGTTGGGCCCTCCGCCGGCGGAGAACAACGTGCTGACCAGCAGGCCGAATGCAGCCGGCAGCAGCCAGAAGCTGAAGTTGTTCATCCGCGGCAGCGCCATGTCCGGCGCGCCGATCATCAGCGGGATCATCCAGTTGGCCAGGCCGACGAACGCCGGCATCACCGCGCCGAAGACCATGATCAGGCCGTGCATGGTGGTCATCTGGTTGAAGAACTCGGGCTGGACGATCTGCAGGCCGGGCTGGAACAGCTCGGCGCGGATCACCATGGCCATCGAGCCGCCCAGAAGGAACGCGGCGAAGCTGAACCACAGGTACATGGTCCCGATGTCCTTGTGGTTGGTGGTCAACACCCAACGCATCAGGCCCTTGGCCGGACCGTGGTGGTGATCATGCCCGGCATGATCGTGGTCGATCACTGCACTCATGTCAGTCTCCCTATAGGCCGGTGTCTTCTTCATTGGCTTTCCGCCTGCTTCAGGGCGAGTACTTCCTTCGGTGTCACCATGTCGCCGGTGTTGTTACCCCAGGCGTTTCGTTCGTAGGTGACGACGGCGGCGATATCGACCTCGGAAAGCTGCTTGCCGAAGGCGGCCATGGAGGTGCCTGGCTTGCCGTGGAAGACGATGTTCAGGTGATCTGCCTTGGGTCCGGTGGCGATCTTCGAACCCTTGAGCGCCGGGAACATGGGCGGCATGCCCTGGCCCTCCGGCTGGTGACAGGCCGCGCAGGCGCTGTGGTAGACCTTGTCGCCGCGCTCGACCAGCTCTTCGAGCGTCCATTCCTTGTCGGTCAGCTCCTTGAGCTTGGCGGTCTCTTCCTTGCGCTGGGCCAGCCACTTGGCGAAGTCCTCCTGGGACTTTGCCTCGACCACGATGGGCATGAAGCCGTGGTCCTTGCCGCACAGTTCGGTGCACTGGCCACGGTAGAGGCCGGGCTTCTCGATACGGGTCCAGGATTCGTTGACGAAGCCGGGAATCGCATCCTTCTTCACTGCCAGCGCCGGCACCCACCAGGAGTGGATCACGTCGGCCGCGGTAATCAGAAAGCGCACCTTGGTGCCCACCGGAACCACCAGCGGCTGGTCGACTTCCAGCAGGTAGTGCTCGTCCTTCGGCGCCTTGTTGTGGATCTGATCGGCAGGTGTGGCCAGGTTGCTGAAGAACTCCACGTCCTGGCCCAGGTACTTGTAGTGCCATTTCCACTGGTAACCGGTGATCTGCACATCCAGTCCGGACTCGGAGGTGTCATAGATGTCGATCAGGGTCTTGGTCGCCGGCACCGCCATCAACACGAGGATGACGAAGGGCACGACGGTCCAGAGGATTTCCACCGTGGTGCTTTCGTGGAAATGCGCCGGCTGCTGGCCGGTCGAGCGGCGGTGGATGATCATCGACCAGAACATGGCACCGAAGACCAGTACGCCGATGACGACGCAGATCCAGAAGATGGTCATGTGCAGATCGAAGACGGTGCGGCTGACCTCGGTAGCACCAGGCGCCATGTTGACTGTCCAGGCAGCCTCCGCCTGGCTGAGAACAGACAGCAGCAGGAGTCCCATCCAGACTCGTGGATGTCGCATCATTGCGGGTTCCCCTTCTCGTTCTTGTTATCCCGCCGGCTGGGCCAACGGCTTGGGGACGGCTGTCCGGACTACCACACTCGGACCGCCGACCTCGGCACGCAGGTGCACAGTCGGGTTCCATCAGGTAATGCCTTTCGAGTCGGAGTATAGACAGGGACTTCGGCTGCGCAACGCGCCGCAGAAAATGGCTGAAGGCGCGTAAGCCTTGTCCTAAACGCCACGGCTGGCGTGGGTCGGCAGCAGATGTCAAAGTGCTGTTATAGCGCGCCCGAATAACTGTGAAGCGATTATGACAATCCGGTCTTAGCGGTTTCGTCGGGCGAGCTAAGGTCTCTTCTTCACCTGTTATTCCCCGCAAACCGCCATGTCCTTTTCAGGAGCAGTCATGAACACCGCCGCACTGCGCGAAATCATCCAGCGCGCCCTCAAGAACGAAGCAGCCTCTAGCCAACTGACCCAGATTCTCGACACCCAGATCGATAGCCTGCACCCCGCCATTCGCCTGCCGGCGGACGATGCGCAGGGCGTGCTCGCCCGTTTCATCGCCGCCTACGTGGAACAGGTTCCGGACGTGCTGGATGCCGCCGCCACCGTCGCCCGCGAAGCCGGCATCGAGTCCCACATCAAGCCAGTGCTCAGGGTCGCCGAACAATTCTTCCTGCAACCGCCTGCCCTGATGGCCGGCCACGAAGGCCTGGAAGGCCTGCTCGACGAGGCCTACCTGGCCCATCGTCTGGTGGAGGAAGTCAACGACCGCTACATCGTCCACTTCGGCCAGCCGCTGATACCGCTGGATACCACAGTGGCCAACCTGATCGCCCACCAGTTGATCGGCGAACCCTTCGCCAACCAGCTGGATGAAGCCGTGCACCACGCAGTCGACGGCCTGCTCGACGAGGACGTGTTCAGCCAGCCCTCGGCCCAGGCCTATCGCCAGCAGCTGCACGACCCCAAGGTGGAGGCAGCCTGGAAACGCTGGCCGTGCCTGTCCGAGCAACTGGGTGTCGGGCTGGAACTCAACCCGGGCCAGCGCGCGGTAAGCTGAGCGGGAGACTATTCAACCTGGAAATGAAAAAGGGCTGCACCGGCAGCCCTTTTCTCATTACTCCGACAGGTAACGCGGCCTCGGCGTGGCCATCGGCAGTGGACCATCACCAATCACCCGGAAGCGACCCTGCTCGGCGTCGTAGGCCTTGATCACCGAGGTCTCGATGTCATAGACCCAACCGTGGATGAACAACTGCCCGCTGGCCAGGCGCGCCGCCACCGAGGGGTGAGTGCGCAGGTGGTCGAGCTGGGCCACCACGTTCTCTTCGGTGAGCACTTCGAGCGTCTCGTGATTGGCGCAGCCACAGTTCTCCTGCACCACGATCTTCGCCACTTCGGCATGGCGCAGCCAGGCTTTAACCGTCGGCATGCGCTCCAGTGTCTGCGGGTCCAGCACCGCCTTCATGGCGCCGCAGTCGGAGTGGCCGCAGATGATGATGTGGTGCACGCCGAGGGCCATGACCGCGAACTCGATCGCGGTGGAGACACCGCCGTTCATCTGGCCATACGGCGGCACCACGTTGCCGACGTTGCGGGTGACGAAGAGATCGCCCGGGGAGCTCTGGGTGATCAGTTCGGGGACGATGCGCGAATCGGCGCAGGTGATGAACATGGCGCGGGGTTTCTGTTCATGGGCGAGCTTCTTGAACAGTTCTTCCTGCTGCGGGAAGACCTCATCGCGGAACCGCTGGAAGCCCTCGACTATGTTCCTCAGGGCCTCTTCGGCACTTTCACTACCCAGTTTGTCGTGCTCGTTGCTCATGCTGCGAACCTCGGTCATCGTAGGAATTGTCTTGTATGCCGCCCATTATCCACTGATTGTCGGCATTTGAATTCCTACAGGACTGTCGTTACCGCCCACCGAGTCACACCTCAAAGTAACGTCATTTGTCCGCCGGGCGGACAGAAGCGCGAACAATCCAGTTCGTAATCGCGCCGACGATTGAGCCCAAGCTTGCGAATCGCCACGGCGAAGCGCTGGGCCAGCAGCTCGGCGAAGGGTCCCTCGCCCTTGAAACGGTGGCCGAAACGGCTGTCGTAGATTTCCCCGCCACGGCACTGGCGGATGATGCTCATCACATGGGCAGCGCGCTGCGGGTAGTGCGCCTCCAGCCACTCTTCGAAAAGCGGGCCCACTTCCCTGGGCAGGCGCAGCAACATGTAGTTCGCCTGCCGCGCCCCGGCATCACGCGCCGCTTCCAGCAGAGTCTCCAGCTCCATGTCGTTGATCATCGGAATCATTGGCGAACACAGCACGCCAACCGGAATACGGTTCTCGCTCAGCACGCGGATCGCCCGCAGTCGCGCCGACGGGGCCGCGGCACGAGGTTCGAGGGTACGTTTCAACTCATCGTCGAGGGTAGTGAGGCTGATCATCACCGTCACCAGGTTCTGCTCCGCCAGCTTGGTGAGCAGGTCGAGGTCACGCAATACCAGCGACCCTTTGGTAACGATGGTCACCGGATGGCGGTAGCGCAGCAGCACTTCCAGGGTCTGGCGGGTGAGGCGATGTTCGCGCTCGATGGGCTGGTAAGGGTCGGTATTGGAGCCGAGATTGATCGGCGCGCACTGGTAACCAGGCTTGGAGAGTTGCTGCTCCAGCAAGGCAACGGCGTTGGTCTTGGCGATCAGCCGCGTCTCGAAATCCAGCCCCGGCGACATGTCCCAGTAAGCATGACTGGGCCGCGCGTAGCAGTAGATGCAGCCATGTTCACAACCGCGATAGGGGTTCACCGAGCGGTCGAACGGCAAGTCCGGGGACTGATTGCGGGTGATGATGCTTTTGGCGGTTTCCAGCCTGACTTCGGTCGCACGGCTGGGCAGGACTTCCTGGAACCAGCCGTCATCCATCGCCACCGAGGTGGTCGGCGCGAAGCGATTGAAAGGATTGCTGGCCGTGCCACGGCCACGGGGTGGGAGAGGGGCGGGCATGGGGAGAATCTCCGTAAACTGTATATTCATACAGTATATGGAGGTTCTTCCTACGACTAGCCAGATTCAGCCGGGCGGCACGCTCTCAGCGGGCATTCCGTAGGTTGGGTTGAGGCACGAAACCCAACGAGCTGGACATCCGACAAGCGTTGGGCCTCGCTTCGCTCGGACCAACCTACGGGATCAGGCGGACGGTGAGTCCGCCATAACCATGCTGGCCGGCGTTGCCGCCCAGTTCTATACGCCGCAGGGCGGCCAGTTCGCGGGCGCGCCAGAAGGCGAAATAGTCGGTGACGAAGAAGCCGTCGGTGCTGGCCATCAGTTCGGCCATCACCCTCGGCAACGGTTGCCAGTCCGGGGTACAGGCGGCAAGGAAAATAGCGTCCACCACCTGGTGGTCTTCACTATGGAAGTCGCCATCCCGCCAGCGGCGAATAGCGGCATTGGCAGCCAGTGCGGAGCGCCATTGCGCGGCGAGCTGCGCCTTGCGCCCAGGCTCGACCTGGTGTGGCTGGTAGTAAGCACCCAGCGCGGCGGGCGCGATCATGCCCACCGCGCAGCGTTGCGGGACGCTGCTGTCCCCCGTGCCGCAAGAAATCTCCCAGAGGGGCAGGTCGCTGCCTTCCAGGGCAGCCGCGACACGGGCCAGCAGAAGTTGTTCGGAGCAACTGTCGGCCTGCCAGACGGTGACCGGCTGATCTTGCTGACTCAGCGCGGCGAGCCAGTCGGCATCGACGGAAAGGCCCGTGCCGAAGTCCGGCCGCGGCGTCACCGCGCTGGGCCAGACGTCCAGCCAGAACTGCGCGCGGACCGTGCAGGGCGGCGTCTCGACATCCACCAGAGGCCCCACAGCCAGGTCGTCACGCAGCACGCGCAATGCGCGGGCGGCGACGTCCTCACCGATGACGCGGGTTACGCCTTCGGCCGCCACATCACCACACACCAGATGCCACATGCGCCCTCCTTGGCATTCAGCTCACTCGCTGGGTTTCTTCAGTTTGGGATTGGGGAAGAACTGCACGCCCTGCACCTTTGGATCAGCCACCTTGGGCTTTGGCTGGTTGACCCGCGTGCCAAGTTCCTTCGGCACCGACTGACCCTGGGCGTTGAGGGTGTCGGCGTAACCGCAGGCCACGCACTCACGGTGCGGCACACCGTCTTCGTCCCACATCTGGATCTTGTCCATTTCGCTGCACGCCGGGCACACGGCACCGGCGATAAAGCGTTTCGGTGTCGCCGTCATGCTGCATCCTCCGTCAGGCCACTGTGGCGCAGCAGGGCGTCAATGGACGGCTCGCGACCGCGGAAATCCACGAACAGAACCATCGGCTCCTGGGAACCACCACGGGCCAGGATGGCGTCGCGGAAGGCACGGCCGGTGGCCGGGTTGAGCACGCCTTCTTCCTCGAAACGGGAGAAGGCATCGGCAGACAGCACTTCCGCCCACTTGTAGCTGTAGTAACCGGCCGCGTAACCGCCAGCGAAGATGTGCGCAAAGCTGTTGGCGAAGCGGTTGAACACCGGCGGTCGCATCACGGCCACCTCGTCGCGGATCGCTTCCAGCACGTCGAGCACGCTGCGACCGTCGCCGTGGGTGGCGTGCAGTTCGAAGTCGAACAGGGAGAACTCCAGCTGGCGCACCATCATCAGGCCGGACTGGAAGTTCTTCGCCGCCAGCATTTTGTCCAGCAGGTCCTGGGGCAGCGGCTCACCACTCTGGTAGTGACCGGAGATCAGGGCCAGGCCCTCTGGCTCCCAGCACCAGTTCTCCATGAACTGGCTGGGCAGCTCCACGGCGTCCCAGGCCACGCCGTTGATGCCGGAAGCCCCGGCGTGTTCGACGCGGGTCAGCAGGTGGTGCAGGCCATGACCGAACTCGTGGAATAGGGTGGTGACTTCGTCGTGGGTCAGCAGCGCGGGCTTGTCGCCGACGGCGGGGGTGAAGTTGCACACCAGGTTGGCCACCGGCGCGATCAGCTCGCCACCGGCGTTGCGGCGCTTGTCGCGGGCGCCATCCATCCAGGCGCCGCCGCGCTTGTTGGCGCGGGCGTAGAGGTCGAAGAAGAAGCGCCCGACATGCTGGCCGTTCTCGCTGATTTCGAACAGGCGCACGTCAGGGTGCCAGGTATCGAAATCCGACAGTTCGCGGATCTCGATGCCGTAGAGCTTCTGCACGATGGCAAAAAGCCCGGACAGCACCTTGTCGATGGGGAAGTAGGCCCGCAGGATCTCCTGGGAAATGCTGTAGCGCTGCTCGCGCAGCTTTTCGCTGAAGTAGCCCACGTCCCAGCTCGTGAGGTCAGCCACGCCGCGCTCGGCGGCAAAGGCCTTGAGCTCCTCCAGGTCCTTGGCGGCGAAGGGTTTGCTGCGCTTTGCCAGGTCACGGAGGAAACCCAGCACCTGTGCGGTGGACTCGGCCATCTTGGTGGCGAGGCTCAGGTCGGAGAAATGCGCGAAGCCCAGGAGTCGAGCCAGCTCCTGGCGCAGATCGAGGATTTCGGCCATCACCGGGCCGTTGTCATTCTGCCCGGCGTTTGGGCCCTGGTCGGAGGCGCGGGTGCAATAGGCGGTGTAAACCTCTTCACGCAGGGCACGGTCGTCGGCGTAAGTCATTACCGCGTAGTAGCTGGGGAATTCCAGGGTGATCAGCCAGCCGTCCAGGCCCTTGGCCTCGGCGGCCTGCTTCATCTGTGCCTTGGCCGAATCGGTGAGGCCGGCCAGGGCTGCTTCGTCGTGAATCTCCTTCGTCCAGGCCTGGGTGGCGTCCAGCAACTGGTTGGAGAAGCGGCTGCCCAGCTCGGACAGCTTCATCTGAATTTCGCCGTAGCGCTGCTGCTTGTCGGCCGGCAGGTCGATACCAGATAGGCGGAAGTCACGCAGGGCGTGGTCGAGGATGGTCTTCTGCGCCACCTCGTAGCGGGCCGCTTCAGGACTGGCGGCCAGGGCCTCATAGGCCTGGAACAGCGCACGGTTCTGGCCGATTTCGGTCCAGTACTCGGACAGCTTGGGCAGGCAGGCCTCATAGGCGTTGCGCAGTTCGGCGTTGTTGCAGACGGCATTCAGGTGGCTCACCGGGCTCCAGGCGCGGCCCAGGCGCTCGCCCAGTTCGTCCAGCGCCAGCACCAGGCCCTGCCAGGTCGGCGTGCCGTCCTGGCGCGCCAGCAGGTCAGCGATTGCTGCGCGGTTGTCGGCGAGAATCCTGTCGACCGCAGGCTCGACGTGTTCCGGACGAATGGCGGAGTAGGGCGGCAGATCGAAGTCTTGCAGGAGGGGATTGCTCAGGGTCACGGCATTCACCTGTATTCAGGAAGGGACGCGGGCTGGATGAGTAGACGAGACATAGCCCGGATGGGAGCCATCTTAATTACAATCGCCGGCTGACGCAGCCTCAGGAAATGCTATGAACCCGATCAGAACCTACCAGGGCACCACCCCGCAGCTCGGCGAGCGGGTCTTCGTCGACGCTTCCGCCGTGGTCATCGGCGACGTGCAACTCGGTGACGACAGTTCAGTCTGGCCCCTGGTGACCATTCGTGGCGACATGCACCGCATCCGCGTCGGCGCGCGTACCAGCGTGCAGGACGGAAGCGTGCTGCACATCACCCATGCCGGCCCCTTCAACCCGGACGGCTACCCGCTGGAGATCGGCGATGACGTGACCATCGGCCACAAAGCGCTGCTGCACGGCTGCAAGGTCGGCAGCCGAGTGCTGATCGGCATGGGCAGCATTGTCATGGACGGCGCGGTGATCGAGGACGACGTGGTGCTGGGCGCCGGCAGCCTGGTGCCGCCCGGCAAGCGCCTGGAGAGCGGCTACCTCTATGTCGGCAGCCCGGTGAAGCAGGCCCGCCCGCTCACCGACAAGGAGAAGGCCTTCTTCACCTACAGCGCGGCGAACTACGTGAAGCTGAAGGACCTGCACATTGCCGAAGGCTACGGGGTCTGACGCGATGCATTACCAGAACATCCTCTTCGACCTCGACGGCACCCTCACCGATCCGCGCGAGGGCATCACCCGTTCGGTGCAATACGCGCTGGCCAAGCTCGACATCCACGAACCGGACCTGGCGAACCTGGAGCACTTCATCGGCCCGCCGCTGCTGCAGTGTTTCATGCAGACCTACAGCCTGACCGAGGAACGCGCCTGGGATGCGGTGAATCACTACCGCGAGCGCTTCAAGGTCACCGGGCTCTACGAGAACCGCGTGTTCGACGGCATCGACGCGCTGCTCGGACGCCTGCGCGAACAGGGCCGCACACTGTTCATCGCCACCAGCAAGCCGACCGTGTTCGCCCGCGAGATTGCCCGGCATTTCGGGTTCGACCGGCACTTCAAACACATCTACGGCAGCGAGCTGGACGGCACCCGCACCAACAAGGTGGAACTGATCGCGCACCTGCTGGAGGAAGAAGGCCTGGACCGCGCCGATACGCTGATGATCGGCGACCGCAAGCACGACCTGATCGGCGCCAGCCGCAATGGCCTGCATGGCGCGGGGGTCGGCTATGGCTTCGGCAGCCGCGACGAGCTGATAGGGGAGGCGCCGGCCTACTATTTCGCCAGCCTGGATGAGCTGAGCCGGGCGTTTGGTTGAAAGGGTCAGTTGGATCAATGACTTGTGGGGGCGAATTCATTGGCTATGTCTGCGTTAGCTGTTGCGACGTTGAGTACAGCGCTCTAGTGCAGGCCTTCGAGGCTTCTGCGCCAGCCTGACACAACCCTCACCCCCGGCCTCGCCCTGCGCCCCGGCCTGATCGCTTCGCGCTCATGCGTTCATCGCCACCGGAAGCAATGCTTCGGAAAGCGTGCCTCTTCACCCCAGAGGGCGAGGGGGGACTCGCGCCGTGCCCCCGTAGCAACGATGGAGGGAGGGAACCCCGGCGAAGCCGGGGCCGGATGCAGGGGCAAGCCCTTTGGTTCCTTTCTGGCGTTTGAGAAAGGGACTCGTCCGGGAGGACGAAACCAGAAATATCCGCAGAACTCGGCAAGCAGCCTGGCTCAGGACGTTCTAGCAACACTTAATGCAGACATAGCCAATTCATTCGCCATGGGGCGCGAAGCGCCCCCAATGAATCAGCAGGGCAGACCGTCAGTCTGCTTGGCGAATGAGTTCGCCCCTACAGGGCCAGCCCAGGGTCGGCATCAATCCCCATTGCGCTGGTAAATGATCTTCTTGGTGCCGTTCTCGCAGGTCCCGACCACCATATTCTGGTCCTTCACTTCGGCGTTGGGGACTATCTCCAGGGTGTAGCTGGTCACCCCGGCGGCCTGGATCTTCACTTCGATCTCCTGCTTCAGCTCCTCGCAGGGCTTGGGTGCCGCCAGGGCGGTGCCTGCCAGCGCACTCAGCATCAGGACTACAGCAACTGTCTTCATCACCTGCTCCATTTCCGTGGTGTCCTGGCCGTTTGACTGGCAGCCAGCCTGGCAAGTTCTAGCGGTTTGCCACCAGGCTTTCCAGTGCCTTCGTACGTGCCTGCAGCGGTAGCTCACCCAGCTCACGAGCCCGCTGGTAGAAAGCCGGCCAGTCCCCGCCCACTTCCTGGAACAACGCGGCAAAGGCTGGCACCCACTGGTCATAAAGACCAAAGGGCAGCAGCTTTGCGTTGTTCATTGGACCCTCCACCCATGCGTCGTAGCGGTTGTAGCCGTCCCACTCGCGGTCACGCAGCGCACGGTAGTCGCGACGCATACGCTCGAAAGTCTCGGCCTTGGCCTGACGCATCCGCTCGGGGGGCAGGCCGCTGGCGTAAAGGCGCGTCAGGCGCTCGCGGGTATCCAGCACCAGGCGAGTGAGGGCGTCCCGGCGCTCAGAGACGTCATCGCCTTGGCTCGACAGGCCACGGCTTGTGCGCCATTGGTTCAGACCTTCACGCTCGACGAAGCTGGCGAAAGATTCGTTGAAAGCGGTATCCCCCGGCACGTAAAGCCGCTGGTGGGCCAGCTCGTGGAAGATCAGCGCGACGAGGCGGTCGTCGTCCCAACGCAGCATGGTGTTAAGCAGCGGGTCATCGAACCAACCAAGGGTGGAATAGGCCTCGACGCCCCCGACCCAGGTGTCCAACCCCTGCTGCCTGAGTAGCGCCGCAGCGCCACGGGCACGGCCCAACTGGTAGTAACCGCGATAGGCGACGCAGCCCGCGATGGGGAAGCAGTGCGTCTCCGGTTGCAGGGAGAACTCCGGCGTGGCGAACAGGTTCCAGACCACAAAGGGACGCTGGATATCGGCGTAGACCCGGTAGCTGCCGTTGTCCGGCAGCCCCAGTGCCACGCTGGCGAAGGTCCGCGCTTGCTGGGCAAGGGAAAGGCGCTGGCGCAGTTGCGGCGGCTGGGCCGGATCATCGATCAGGTTCTGCACCGGCTGACGGGCGTACAAAAGCACCATCTGCCCACGGGCCAGTTGGCTGTAGTAATCCAGGCTGGAACAACCGCTCAGCAGCCAGGCGCCCAACAGGGGAACCCAAGGTCGGCGAATGCGGTCAAGCAATTCGATAAGAAAGGTGGTCGGCATGCCGCGACACTAGCGCATTGGAACCACCTACTGCCATTGAACGGAGTCCTGCATGCGCCTTCTGCTGCTTTCCCTGCCGCTGCTCAGCCTTGGTGGCTGCGCCCTGCTGATGCCCAGCCCCGACCCGGACCAAGCGTGGATTTCCTTGCGCAAGCAGGAAGGCCAACGGGTGCAAGCCAACCGGGTAGACGACAAGACCCTGGCCGATCCGCGCTACTTTCAGGTCACGCCGGGGCGGCATGAACTGGAGGTTCGCCTGGAGTTCGAGGTCGGCGGACACGATATCGGCCAGGAGAGTCCGAGCTACCGGCGCACCTGCCTGCTCAAGCTGGCCTACGCGGATTTCGCCGCAGGCGAGCGCTACCAACTGGAAGCCGGCGGCATCGGTTTCCGTCCCTGGGCGCGGCTGTATGACGAACAGAACAAGGAGGTCGCCAAAGCTCGCGAAAGTCGCTGCGGCGATGTCTGAATTCTCCGACAAGGAGGTATTCTGGGATCATCCGCCCCTCAAGGAGACTCGCCATGCGCACGCTGTTCGCCCTGACGCTGCTGGCCAGCCTCGCCGCCTGTGCAAGCCAGCTGCCTGAACCCGATCCGCGAATGGCCTGGATCGATATCGTGCCCGACCCCAGCGACACCCTCATGGCCAACCGCCTGGACGACAGGCGCTGGGATGACGGCCGTTACTACCAGGTGCTGCCCGGCAAGCATGAGCTGGAGCTGCGCTATCAGTTCGAGGTTGGCGGCGCGGGCGGAGGCTTTGGCATGAATGCCGAGCCCAGCCGCATCACGTGCTATATGATTCTGCGCTATGACGGTTTCGAGGCGGGCAAGCGCTACCGCGTGGAAGCGCGCAACGCCGCCAACCAGCCGATGGCCTGGCTCTATGGCGAGAACCGCGAAGTGCTCGCCAGGCACGAGATCTTCCCGCGCTGCGGCCCCTTCTGATCCCGCTTAGTCCCGCAGGCTGGCGAGGATGTCGAACGCCCGCAGCCGATGTTCGTGCTGGTAGAGATCGCAGGTGAAGATCAGCTCATCGGCATCGGTCTGGTCCAGCAGCACCTGCAGACGCGCGCGAATCTTCTCCGGCCCGCCCACCATGGCCATGGCCAGGAAGCTGCCCACGGCATCCTTCTCATGGGGCAGCCAGCGACCGGCCATGCTTTCAACAGGTGGGCGCAGCACCAGGCTTTCGCCACGAATCAGCGCAAGTACCCGCTGATACACCGTAGTGGCGAGGAACTCCGCCTCTTCGTCCGAGGGTGCCGCCACCAGGGGCACGCCGAGCATCACATAGGGTTTATCGAGCATCGCCGAGGGGCGGAAGTGGTTGCGATAGACACGAATCGCCTCGTGCATGTAGCGCGGCGCGAAGTGCGAGGCGAAGGCATACGGCAGCCCCTTCTGCCCGGCGAGTTGTGCACTGAACAGGCTGGAGCCGAGCAGCCAGATGGGCACATTGGTATCCGCCCCCGGCATGGCAATCACCTTCTGATCCGGCTGGCGTGGACCAAGGAGCATTTCCAGTTCTTCGACATCCTGCGGGAAGTCGTCGGCGCTACCCAGACGATCACGGCGCAGCGCACGAGCGGTGAGGTGGTCGGCACCCGGCGCGCGGCCCAGCCCCAGTTCGATTCGCCCCGGGTAGAGGCTGGCGAGCGTGCCGAACTGCTCGGCGACCACCAGCGGCGCGTGGTTGGGCAGCATGATGCCGCCAGAGCCCAGGCGGATGCGGGAGGTACCGCCGGCGAGGTAGGCGAGCAACACGGCGGTGGCGGAACTGGCGATGCCATCCATGTTGTGGTGCTCGGCCACCCAGAAGCGCGAGAAGCCCAGGTGTTCGACATGGCGAGCCAGCGCCAGGGAGTTGTGCAGGGCCTGGGTGGCACCGCCGTGGTCACGGACGGGCGCCAGATCGAGGACAGAAAGGGGCAGATTGGACAGGGCAGACATGGGCAAGACCTTGGCAGGGGATAGGCCGGAACCTTATCCGAGTGAATCAGTAGGTCTTACTCTAGGGATTGGCGTCCAAGGCCGCTAGAAGGCACTTTTCGGTAACCAGGGCACCAGAAGGTAAGGATTGGGCCGGAAGGGGATGCCGGCCCCGGAACCGCGACGCGATCAATTGCGCTGGTAGACGATCTCCTTGCTGCCACCCTCGCACGTGCCCACCACCTGCTTGCCGGCGGCGCTGCCCTTGTCGACGACTTCCAAGCTGTAGGAGACAACGCCCTTGGCCTTGAGCTTGGCGTCGATCTCCGCCTTGAGCTCCTCGCAGGGTTTCACGGCGGCGAAGGTCGAACCGGCCAGGGCAAACAGGCCAAGGCCCAACAGCAATTTCTTCATGGATGACGCTCCCTCGTAGTGGATGATGGACTCGCATGAGCCATCCGCTCCCGCCTGGATCCAGCAAGGCCAGGGGCGGACGGTCAGAGCCTAACCGAATTCAGGAGCGGGGGATGTGCGTCACCTCGCTCGCCCGGATGGGTGTCAGCTGTCGCTGATCCGGAAGCCGACTTTCAGGGTCACCTGGTAATGGCCGACCCGACCATTCTCGATATGTCCTCGGGTTTCCACCACCTCGAACCATTCCAGGTTACGAATCGTCCTCGCCGCTTCGGTGAGGGCATTGTTGATCGCCTCATCGATGCTGGTGCGTGAGGAACCGACAATCTCGATCTTCTTGTAGGTGTGGTGATCAGACATGGCGTATCTCCTGTGGCAGGCACGGGTGGGTTCCCCAGCAAGGCTAGCCAAGAATGCCGCTATCGGCCCGTCAGCTCCTCACGCAACCAATTGGCCAGGCGCTCTGCGCGGCGATCCAGCTGCCTCGCCTGCACCCAAAGCGAAAGGCGTGCCGGCGTCTCGACGAAGCCCCAGGGCGCCACCAGGCGGCCGGACGCCAGTTCGTCGGCGACCAGTTGCTGCGGGGCGATGGCCACCCCGAGACCGGCTACCGCCGCTTCCAGCAGGAAGTAGAGATGCTCGAAACCCTGGCCCAGGCGCAGTCGCTCGGTCGCCAGCCCCTGCGCCACCGCCCACTGGGGCCAGGCCTGGGGCCGCGATACGGTGTGTAGCAGGGGCTCCTCCAACAATGCCGCCGGTGCGGCGCAGACCAGGGCATCGTGCTGGGCGTAGCGCGGGCTCAGCACTGGGCCGATGGACTCCGCCGCCAGCTCGAACACCCGCATGTCCGCCGGCCAGGGTGGCTCGGCGAAGCAGAGGGTGGCGTCGACGCCAGGACGGCGCGGGTCCAGTTCGCCCTCGCTGGCCGAGAGCTGCAGACGTAGTTCCGGAAGCTCGCGGTTGAGTCGGTCCAGGCGCGGGATGAACCAGCGCGCCAACAGACTGCCCGGGCAGCCGAGGACGAAGGGCGCATCCTCGCTGCGCCTCTGCAGATCGGCGCAGACACCGCGCAGGCGCTCGAAGGCATCGCCGCTGGCATCTCGCAGGCGCTGGCCGGCATCCGTGAGTTTTACGCCACGGCCGTCCTTGCTGAACAAGGCGACGCCCAATTCCTCCTCAAGCAACCGCACCTGGCGGCTCACGGCGCCATGGGTAACGTGCAGCTCGTCGGCCGCACGACTGATACTCTGCAGACGGGCCGCCGCTTCGAAGGCGCGCAGGGCGTTGAGGGGAGGCAGGTCTCGGCTCATGGTAATCCGTGAGTTTTGCTGACAGGTCAAAGCAATCTAATCGCTTTTCCGCGGGCCAGCCAGCGGTAGAATGGCTGCCATCACCCATTTCTCCCTCACCCCCGGCCCCTCTCCCGGAGGGAGAGGGGAGCAAGAGCAGGAGCACACCATGACCTCATTGCGCACCGGCCCTGACGCCAAGGGCCTGTTCGGCGCCTTCGGCGGCCAGTATGTCGCCGAGACCCTGATGCCGCTGATCCACGACCTGGCCCGCGAATACGAAAAGGCCAAGGACGATCCGGAATTCCAGAAAGAGCTGGCCTACTTCCAGCGCGACTACGTCGGCCGCCCGAGCCCGCTGTACTTCGCCGAACGCCTGACCGAACACTGCGGCGGCGCGAAGATCTACCTCAAGCGCGAAGAGCTGAACCACACCGGCGCGCACAAGATCAACAACTGCATCGGCCAGATTCTCCTGGCCCGGCGCATGGGCAAGAAACGCATCATTGCCGAGACCGGCGCCGGCATGCACGGCGTGGCCACCGCCACCGTGGCCGCCCGCTTCGGCCTGCAGTGCGTGATCTACATGGGCACCACTGACATCGACCGCCAGCAGGCCAACGTCTTCCGCATGAAGCTGCTCGGCGCCGAAGTGATCCCGGTGACCGCCGGCACCGGCACCCTGAAGGACGCGATGAACGAAGCGCTGCGCGACTGGGTGACTAACGTCGACAGCACCTTCTACCTGATCGGCACCGTGGCCGGTCCGCACCCTTATCCGGCGATGGTCCGCGACTTCCAGGCCGTGATCGGCAAGGAAACCCGCGAGCAATTGGCCGAGAAGGAAGGCCGCCTGCCCGATTCGCTGGTCGCCTGCATCGGCGGCGGCTCGAACGCCATGGGCCTGTTCCATCCCTTCCTCGATGATAAGAGCGTCGCGATCATCGGCGTCGAGGCCGCCGGCCACGGCATCGAGACCGGCAAGCATGCCGCCAGCCTGAATGGCGGCGTCCCAGGCGTGCTGCACGGCAACCGCACCTTCCTGCTGCAGGACGAGGACGGCCAGATCATCGACGCCCACTCCATCTCCGCCGGCCTCGACTACCCCGGCATCGGCCCGGAACACGCCTGGCTGCATGACATCGGCCGCGTCGAGTACACCTCGATCACCGACCACGAGGCCCTGGAAGCCTTCCACCAATGCTGCCGCCTCGAAGGCATCATCCCAGCCCTGGAGAGTTCCCACGCCCTGGCTGAGGTGTTCAAGCGCGCACCGAACCTGCCGAAGGACCACATCATGGTGGTGAACCTCTCCGGCCGTGGCGACAAGGACATGCAAACCGTTATGCACCACATGCAACAGGAGCAGAAAGCATGAGCCGCCTGCAGACCCGCTTTGCCGAACTGAAGGAACAGAACCGCGCTGCCCTGGTGACCTTCGTCACCGCCGGCGACCCGGGCTACGACGCCTCCCTGGCCATCCTCAAGGGCCTGCCGGAAGCCGGCGCCGACGTCATCGAATTGGGCATGCCCTTCACCGACCCAATGGCCGACGGCCCGTCCATCCAGCTGGCGAATATCCGCGCCCTGGGCGCCAAGCAGGACTTGGTCAAGACCCTGCAAATGGTTCGCGAATTCCGCACTAGCAACCAAACCACCCCGCTGGTGCTGATGGGCTACTTCAACCCCATCCACTACTACGGCGTGGACCGTTTCATCAGCGATGCCAAGGAAGCCGGCGTGGATGGGCTGATCGTGGTCGACCTGCCGCCGGAACATAACGAAGACCTCTGCCACCCGGCCCAGGCCGCGGGCATCGATTTCATCCGCCTGACCACCCCGACCACCGACGACAAGCGCCTGCCCGTCGTGCTAGAAGGCAGTTCCGGCTTCGTCTACTACGTCTCCGTGGCCGGCGTGACCGGCGCAGGCTCCGCCACCCTGGAGCATGTACAGGAAGCGGTTACCCGCCTGCGCCGCCACACCCAACTGCCGGTGGCTATCGGCTTCGGCATCCGCACCGCCGAGCACGCCGCCAGCATCGCGCGCCTGGCCGACGGCGTAGTGGTGGGCTCCGCCCTGGTGGATCAGATCGCCAAGGCCGAGTCCCCCGAGCAAGCCGTGAACGGCGTCCTCAGCCTCTGCAAGACCCTCGCCGAAGGCGTACGCGGCGCCCGCGCCTGATCCATGTTGTAGGGTGGGCTTCAGCCCACCGCGATCAGAGGTCGTACTCGATCGCGCCGTCCTCGAGGCCCGACAAGTCCAGCGGCCGCACCGCGCCCATCCACATCGGGTAGTCGCGGTGGTCGCGCAGGTCGCTGCCGGTAATGGGGTGCACCAGCACGGTGAGGCCGTCGCGGTGCAGCGCCAGCCAGGGGATCACCTCGCCGAACAACTCAGGCTTGAACGCCAGCTGGCAGCTCCAGTCGGGATGCGGGCCAACGGGCTTTTCGTGGACGCGGCCCATCTTCAACGGAAAGCGCCGGGCGGCCTCCTCGCAGAGCGCGCGAGCCTGGTCGAGGCTGTCGGCATCGAAGTAGACATGGGCGTGGAAACCCTTGATCCGTGGGGAGAGTGTCTGGGTCATATGGCGATTCCTTCCCGATGCCTGATGAGCTGGGCCTGGCGGGCTTCGTCACCCAGTTCCAGCTGCAACCAGTCGACGAAACACTTCATCAGCCGTGCGCGGCGCTTGCGCTCAGGCTGGACCAGGTAATAACCGAATTCCGAGCTGACGCTGGTGTCAAGCACGCGCGCCAGAAGGCCCTGATCGAGCAGGTCGTCCACCAGATAGCGCCAGCCGATGGCCACGCCCTGGCCGGCGATGGCGGCCTGGATCAGCAGGGTGTAGTTGTCGAAGCGCAGCATTCCCGAGCCCGGTGGCTGGGCGATTCCGAGTTCGCGAAACAGCGCATTCCAGTCGAACCAACGGGTACGCACTTCGGGCTTCAGGTGCAGCAGCGGCAACTCGGCCAGGGCCGCCACCGGCAGCGGCTGGTCACGCCCTGCCAGCAGGCGCGGGCTGGCGATGGGGAAGACCTCCTCGCGGAACAACAGCAACGCCTCGCCGTGCTTGAAGCGGCCGTCGCCAAAGGCAATGGCGATGTCGACTTCCGAACGCAGCATGTTCATGGTGCGGTCACTGGTGACGATGCTGACGTCGATTTCCGGGTTGGCCTCGTGGAAGCGGTGCAGGCGCGGCATCAGCCAGTAGGCGGCGAAGGCGAAGTCAGTGGCCACCTGCAGTACCTCGTGCTGCGGTCGCGAGCCGATGGCGTCGAGTCCGGCATTGATGCTCTGCAGGCCCTCCTGCACATGCAGGAACAACAGACGGCCAGCGTCAGTGAGTTCGATGCCTCGGTAGACGCGGTCGAACAGGCGGGTCGCCAACTGCTTTTCCAGACGCTGGATCTGCTGGCTCACCGCAGGTTGCGTAGTGCCCAGCTCAACGGCGGCAGCGGTGAAGCTGAGATGGCGGGCAGCGGACTCGAACACCCGCAGCAGGTCCAGGGACAGTTCAGAGTGAAGCTCTGACATAACGTTTTCTTATCCGAGTCATGTTCCGCTGTGCGGTTTACCAGTTGGATCGCTGACGCAATTATCGCCTCCAGCACTTTCGCATAATTCGACGGTATGGATAAGCGAACGATGAAACATCCCAACATCCTCTTCATCATGGCCGATCAGATGGCGGCGCCAATGCTGCCCTTCTACGCCCCTTCGCCCATCAAGATGCCGAACCTGTCGCGCCTCGCTGCGGAAGGCGTGGTGTTCGACTCGGCCTACTGCAACAGCCCGCTGTGTGCACCCTCGCGCTTTACCCTGGTCAGTGGCCAGTTGCCGTCGAAGATCGGCGCCTACGACAACGCGGCCGACTTCCCTGCCGACGTGCCCACTTACGCCCACTACCTGCGCCGGCTGGGCTATCGCACGGCACTGTCAGGCAAGATGCATTTCTGTGGCCCGGACCAGTTGCACGGCTACGAGGAGCGCCTGACCAGCGACATCTACCCTGCCGACTACGGCTGGGCCGTGAACTGGGACGAACCGGACGTTCGCCCGAGCTGGTACCACAACATGTCCTCCGTGCTGCAAGCCGGCCCCTGCGTGCGCACCAACCAGCTGGATTTCGACGACGAGGTGGTGTTCAAGGCGCGCCAGTACCTCTACGACCATGTTCGCGAGCGTGCCGGGCAGCCCTTCTGCCTGACCGTCTCGCTGACCCATCCCCACGACCCTTACACCATCCCGGCCGAGTATTGGGACCGCTACCACGACGCTGACATCCCGTTGCCGCGCGTGCAGTTCGCCGATGCCGAGCAGGACCCGCACAGCCAGCGCCTGCTCAAGGTCATCGACCTCTGGGGCAAGCCGCTGCCGGAGGCGAAAATCCGTGATGCACGCCGTGCTTACTTCGGTGCCTGCAGCTACGTGGACGACCAGATCGGTGCATTGCTGAAGACCCTGAGCGAGTGCCAGCTGGCCGAGGACACCATCGTCGTCTTCTCCGGCGACCACGGCGACATGCTTGGCGAGCGCGGCCTCTGGTACAAGATGCACTGGTTCGAGATGGCGGCACGCGTGCCGCTGCTGGTCCACGCCCCCAGCCGCTTCCAGGCGCGACGGGTGAGCGAGTCCGTCTCCACGGTCGACCTGCTGCCCACCCTGGTAGAACTGGCCGGCGGTGAACTCGACGACAGCCTGCCACTGGATGGCCGCTCGCTGCTGTCCCACCTTCAGGGCCGGGGCGGGCACGACGAAGTGCTGGGCGAGTACATGGCCGAAGGCACCACGAGCCCGCTGATGATGATCCGCCGCGGCCAGTACAAGTTCATCCTTTCCGAAGAAGACCCCTGCCTGCTCTTCGACCTCGCCAACGACCCGCAGGAGCTGGAGAACCTGGCCACCTCAGCGGATCATCAGACGCTGCTGGCGGCCTTCCTCGACGAGGCCAGGGCACGCTGGGACCTGGCAGCCATCGCCGAGGCGACCCTGGCCAGCCAGCGCCGACGCCGCTTCGTCGCCGAAGCCCTGACCCATGGCAAGCTGAAAAGCTGGGACCACCAGCCCTTCGTCGACGCCAGCCAGCAGTACATGCGCAACCACATCGACCTGGACGACCTGGAACGCCGCGCGCGTTTCCCCCAACCCTGACCCACTCTTGCGAGGAACGAAGGCATGAAGACGATCAATGCGGTGCTTGCCGGCGGCGTACTGCTGGCCGGTCTGACGTTCAACGTCCAGGCGGAGGACGCCAGTTGCGCCACGGTGAAGTTCGGCGATCCAGGCTGGAGCGATATCGCCGTGACCAATGGCGTGGCGCGCTTCCTCCTCGACGGCCTGGGCTATCGCACCGAAACCTCGACACTGGCGGTGCCGATCATCTTCGCCGGCCTGCACAAGGGGCAGATCGACGCCTTCCTCGGCAACTGGATGCCCGCCCAACAGAGCAACTACGACAAGTTCGTCGCCGCTGGCAGCGTCGACAAAGTGGCGCAGAACCTCTCCGGCACCGAGTACACCCTGGCCGTTCCACGTTATGCCTTTGATGCGGGCGTGAAAACTTTTGCCGACCTGGACAAGTTCGCCGACAAGTTCGACCGCAAGCTCTACGGCATCGCCTCTGGCTCACCTGCCAACGAATCGATCCGGCAGATGATCGCCAACGATGAGTTCGGCCTGGGCGACTGGAAGCTGGTGGAGTCCAGCGAGCAGGCAATGCTGGTGCAGGTAGGCCGGGCGGTAAAGCGTGAGCAATTCGTGGTGTTTCTCGGCTGGACACCACACCCGATGAACGTGCAGTACGACATGGCCTACCTCAAGGGCGGTGAGAAGTACTTCGGCGAGAGCGGCAGTGTGAACACCCTGGCGCGCAAGGGCTTCACCGCCCAGTGTCCGAACGTGGGCAGGCTTCTGGCCAATTTGCAGTTCACCCAGGAGATGGAGAACGCCATCATGGATCAGGTGCTCAACAGCAACGCCGACAACGACGCGGCCATCAAGACCTGGCTCAAGGCCAACCCGGCGGTAATTGACGGCTGGCTGCAGGGCGTCACCACCCGCGATGGTAGCGATGGGTTGGCAGCAGTGAAGGCAAAGCTCTGAACGACGAACTGACGCTGTAGGGGCGAATTCATTGGCTATGTCTGCATTGCGTGTTGCAGGCAGCTGTATTGCCCGTAGGAGCTGGCTTGCCA